>CADCRD010000051.1 GCA_902803725.1 uncultured Eubacteriales bacterium | reverse complement strand
TTTGATAATTATGATAATCTTGCGGAATTTATCAGGCGGATAAATGATAAAAACGGTCTAAATATCGGCATGAGGAATATCACAGTTTCAACTTGTGGTCTGGTAAATGTTATAGAGAAGTTTGCCGCAGATTTCCCGCAGGTCAATCTGGCTGTGTCTCTGCATGCGCCGACTGACGAGCAGCGAAGCCGGACGATGCCTGTAAATAGAAAATACCCATTATCCGAATTGATCCCGGCTTGCAGGCGGTACACGGAACAGACTCACAGAAGAATAACGTTTGAATATGCAGTCATTAAGGATGAGAATGACAGAGATGAAGACATTGAAAAACTGGCAGAGCTGCTGCGAGGCATACTGTGTCATGTGAATCTGATACCGCTGAATGAAATCGAAGAGAAAAGCGATAATAGAGCCGGCAGCCGTCAGCGCGCAGGAGAGATCGCCGAAATGCTGGAATCAAGAGGGATAACTGCAACTGTCCGGCGTTCTTTGGGACGAGATATAGATGCGGCCTGCGGACAGCTTAGATTGAATGAATCGTTTCAGCGGACGATAATAGTACATAATGATAATAATGCATAACTGTTTTAACAAACAGCTGAAGAATGGAATTTTTGTTGATTTATTTCATTGTACGAAACACCACATTAGTGTATAATAATTAAAAGAATAAATGAGCAGACAAGGAGGGCTACAGCCATGGTGAAATTATTAGTCGGACATAAAGGAAGCGGTAAAACAAAGCAGATGATTAATCTGGCAAATGATATGGTAGATACTTGTCACGGGTCACTGGTTTTCATTAACAAGAATGCCAGACTGACTTTCGATCTTAAATATCAGATCAGAGTCGTTTGTATGGAAGATTTCCCGCACATAACCAATAGTGATGAATATATAGGTTTTATATATGGTATCATCAGTTCCGATCATGATATCGATACCATGTTCATCGACGGAATACTTAAACATGCAGATGTATCACTTGGAAATCTCCCCGTTTTCATAGAGAGATTAAAGAAAATCTCAGAGATGTTCGATCTGGATTTCATTGTCAGCCTTTCTGCTGAAATGGAGGAAATGATAGGCGTTGATTTCGACGGATGCGAGATCCTCAACTAGTTATTCTGATGAGCAAGGGCGATGCATCTGCATCGCCTTTTTTTACTAAAGCTCGGCAAAATATATCCTGTTAAGTCGAATGATAATATTTCAGTCAGCTATGTTTCGGGATTTTAAATAAGCAATGCAAAAAAAGCAGCTGAGTCATTATCAGATGTTTTAATGAAAGGGACAAAATGATCGATCTTTCGCTGGAAAACATAATCAATATATGTACCCATAGAAAACCCGGAGTTGTAGGAAAGCACAGGAGCTTTTCAGTGATGCTGCCCCTCGTTGAGATGGAGGACGGACTGCATGTGCTGTTTGAACTTCGTTCTCCGGATCTTGATGCACAGCCCGGTGAAGTGTGTTTTCCGGGCGGGGCAATGGAAGCAGGTGAAACCCCTCTTCAGGCCAGCGTTCGTGAGACGATGGAGGAACTTGGGATCAAAAGGGAAGACATAAAGATAATCAACAAACTTGATACACTTCAGTCCCATGCCAATCTTTCGATTTATTGCTATCTTGGCATCATAAATACTTGTCAGTTCAATATCAATAAGGCGGAAGTTGCTGAGATCTTTACAGTGCCTCTGAGTTTTTTCGTTGAGAATGAGCCGGAGATCGAATGGGTCGATGTTGTTCAGATCCCGCCTGAGGATTTTCCTTATGAAAAAGTCAATTCTCCAAAGGCTTATGAGTGGAGAAGCGGGAAGGTCGATATACCTATATATATGTATGGTGAATATCCTATATGGGGTCTCACCGCCAGGATGATGCATAATTTTATTGAGATACTGGAGGGTAAAAGACAATGAAATTCAAATTAGCAATGTGTCAGATGATGCCCGCGACCGATAAAGACAAGAGCATGAGAAGGTTCACGCGCATGGCCGAGGAAGCAGCCAGCGTCGGGGCTGACATGCTGGTCTTCCCTGAAATGTGGACATGCCCTTACATGAATAAATGGATAGAAGCATTTAAAGAACCGGAGGGCGGCAGTTTTTATACTTTCATGAAGGAAACAGCAGCCAGACTGGGCGTATACATATTTGGCGGCAGTATGCCGGAAGCTGCCGGAGGCAAACTGTATAATACCTGCTATGTGTTTGATCGCAAAGGTAAGCAGATAGGAAAACACAGGAAAGCTCATATGTTTGATATAGACGTTCCTGGAAAGATAAAATTTACTGAATCTGCATTTATTACACCGGGCGATAAGACTACGATCGTAGATACTGAATTTGGAAAAATCGGTGTTGCAATATGTTTTGATGTCAGGTTTGCGGAATTTTCGAGGAGAATGGCACTGGATGGAGCTCAGCTGATAGTGCTGCCGGCTGCATTCAATCTGACAACAGGGCCGGCTCACTGGGATCTGTCTATCAAAATGAGAGCCGTTGACAATCAGGTGTTCTTTGCAGGTGTCCAGCCGGCAAGAGATCCTGACTGTGAGTTCAAGGCCTGGGGCAATTCGCGCTGCTGTGATCCGTGGGGCAAAGTGCTGGCTGCCTGTGATGAAAAGCCCCAGGTGATCTATGCTGATATTGATACAGACCGCATTGAAGAAATCAGAAATGAACTGCCTATACTCAGCGGCCTGAGACCAGAGATTTACTGATATGCCGTTTCTTCCTGTATCAAAACAAGATATGGAACAAAGAGGCTGGGATGAAGTCGATATAGTCATCGTTACAGGAGATGCTTATGTTGACCATCCGTCTTTTGGTACTGCTATTATTTCACGTCTTCTGGAACGATTTGGTTACAAAGTAGCTGTACTGGCGCAGCCGGATTATCATTCATGTGATGACTTTAAACGATTTGGCAGGCCAAAGCTGTGTTTCATGATCGGCTCAGGCAGTGTGGACTCTATGGTCAACAATTATTCGGTCTTCAGGAAGAAACGAAAGGCGGATGTCTATTCACCGGGAGGCAAGGCAGGTTCACGTCCCGACAGAGCAGTGATCGTTTACTGTAACAGAGCGAGAGAAGCTTATAAGGACGTGCCGATCATTGCTGGCAGCCTTGAGGCCAGTCTCCGAAGATTTGCTCATTATGATTACTGGGATGATGATATCAGACGATCAATACTGCTGGACAGCAGAGCAGATCTTTTGATATATGGGATGGGTGAACGTGCAACTATAGAGATTTGTGAGGCTCTTAAGGCAGGGATCGATATCAAAGATATTCACTGGATCAGAGGAACGTCATATGTCAGTAAAGAATTGCCGTACGATCCCGATCTCATCATGCTGCCCGATTATGAAGAGATAAAGCGCAGTAAAAAAGCTTATTGCGACAGTTTTGTGTTGCAGCATGAGAACAGTGATCACATAAATGGATGTGCACTGGCAGAAAAATACGATAATAACATTTATGTAATCCAGAACCCTCCTCAGCCTCCTCTTGAAAGAAATGAGCTGGATGATCTGTATGATATGGATTTTGAACGGACATATCATCCTGTGTATGAAAAACAGGGCGGTGTTCCTGCGATAAAAGAAGTGAGATTCAGCATCACTGCTAACAGAGGATGCTTTGGCGGGTGCAGCTTTTGCGCCATTACACTGCATCAGGGGCGTCAGGTAAGAAGCCGCTCCGGAGAGTCTGTCGTTCGTGAAGCGAAGAAGCTGACGCAGCTGGATGACTTTAAGGGGTACATTCACGATGTCGGCGGACCATCTGCCAATTTTCACAATCCCGCCTGCGAAAAACAGCTGACGGAAGGAGTCTGTAAAAAGAAAGACTGCCTGTGGCCCCGGCCATGCCGTGCCATGAAGATAGATCATTCGGAATACATAGATGTACTCAGAGCAGTTCGTAATATAGATGGTGTAAAGAAAGTTTTTATCAGGTCCGGCGTCAGATATGATTACGCTGTTGCGGATAAGGATCATACTTTTATAAACGAGCTTTGTGAACATCATGTAAGCGGAACTTTAAAAGTGGCGCCGGAACACGTGTGTCCCGGCGTACTGGATCTGATGCGAAAACCTTCGATAGAGGTTTTTGAAAAATTTAAAGATGAATATGAATCTATAAACCGCAGACTTGGTAAAAAACAATTTATGATACCATATTTGATCTCATCACATCCGGGGTGTACTCTTGATGATGCGATCGAGCTGGCATTGTATCTGAAGGAAATGCATTTTGTGCCGGATCAGGTCCAGGATTTTTATCCCACGCCCGGTACGATGTCTACCTGTATGTACTATGCCGAGATGGATCCTTACACAAAGAAAAAAATCTATGTCGCCAAGAATATGCAGGATAAAAGAGAGCAAAGGGCGCTGATGCACTTCAACAAGAAAGAAAATGCTGATACAGTCAGAAAAGCACTCGAAAAAGCAGGACGCAGAGATCTGATACCTGTTCTGCTTGGAAACAGAATGGACAATAAAAAATATCGACATACCGGGAACGAAAGTTCCGGCAGAAATAAGAAATATAAAAAACAGATCAGAAATAAAAAATGAGAGAAAAAAGCCTTTTGGATAAGCTGCCTGAAATAATCAGGAGCAGTAAAACAGAATATGAACAGACTGCGGCAGGAAGTTATACGACTATCGAACGTAACAGATGGACGGGTAATATACTTGCTCATTCCGACAATGTTCCATTTATGAAGTATTTGATTCAGATCGGTATGAGCGGCAAGCTGCAGCTGATATATGCAGATCCTCCTTTTTTTTCGGAGGCTGCTTATGATGCAACAGTCAGGCCGGCCGACGGAATCAGTATGAAACAGCTGGCTTATGAAGATAAATGGGGAAAAAGTGAAGAAGAGTACTTAAAAACAATATGTACAAGTCTCTGGGGAATGAAGGAGCTGCTTTCTGATGAGGGCTCAATATGGCTTCATCTTGACTGGCATATAGTTCATTATATGAAGATCATCATGGATGAAATATTCGGACGTGAGAATTTTGTCAATGAGATCATATGGCAGTACAAATCGGGCGGCAGCAGCCGGAGACATTTTGCGAGAAAGCACGATACACTGCTGTTTTATGGAAAAACAAAAGATTATTATCTTGATATACCAAAAGAAAAATCATATAATCGCGGCCTTAAACCATACAATTTCAAAGATGTTGCAGAATATGAAGACGAGCATGGCTGGTACACACTGGTGAACATGCGTGATGTATGGCCGGTCGATATGGTAGGGCGTACTGCTGCTGAAAGAACCGGTTACGCGACACAAAAACCGGAGAAACTGATCTCTCTGATCGTAAACAGCTGCTCAAGAAAAGGTGATATCTGCGCTGACTTTTTTTGTGGTTCAGGGACGCTGCCTGCTGTATGCGGTAAACTTGAAAGACGTTTTATGGCATGTGATAAGGGTTCTCTCGCAGTGGGAATGACAAAGAAGAGACTGCTGGCTGATGACAGTGCATTTGAATTCAAGGTCCGTGATGAAAAGGGGAAGGATGATCAGCGGCTTAAGATCGAATTCGTCGAGAGCGGCGGGTACTGTGATCTTCGTATCAAAGAATATCGTCCTGATCCTGCGATCATCAAGCTTAACAAAAAAGATCAGCAGATCTTAGAGGAATCATTAGCACAGGATCCGCTGTGCCTCATAGATAACTGGAGCATCGATCTTGAGTATGACGGAAAAGTTCACAAGAACAGTATGAGTTTTACGAGGGGCAAAGATGGTATGGAAACTTACTATAACGGAGAATTCAAAGGCAGCATCAGCGTGATCGTACGGGATATATTCGGCGGTGAGTCACAGTGGACGTACTGATCGTTATTTGAAATTTGATATATCATTTCGGCACACCTGATATTGACACAGTTGATATCAGATGTTATTTTGAACAGCGGAATGCTTATATTTTTTCAGTGTGATCATTCTCAGCAAACAAAAAGCTGATGAACTTAAAGCGAAGTATTATGAGGCAAAGATAGTAAAAGGAGAAGAAAAATGGCAACAGATTGTAATCATGACTGCAGTAACTGTCAGGAAAACTGTGCGGAAAGAGATCCGTCCAGCTTTCTGGAAAACCTAAATGAATTCAGTAAAGTAGACAAGGTGATCGCCGTCGTCAGCGGCAAAGGCGGCGTAGGAAAATCACTTGTAACAGGACTTTCGGCAGTATCAGCCAGCCGCAGCGGAATGAAGACAGCAGTACTGGACGCCGATATCACCGGTCCGTCAGTGCCGAAAATGTTCGGCCTCGAGGGCAGGGTATATATGAGCAAGATGGGTATTGAACCGGCTGTAAGCAAAGGCGGTATCAGTGTTCTTTCGGCCAATCTCATACTTGAAAATCCGGAAGATCCGGTAGTATGGAGAGCACCTGTGATCACAGGTGCAATAACTCAGTTCTGGACAGAGGCTCACTGGGACAACATAGATGTCATGTTTGTAGATATGCCGCCGGGCACAGGGGATGTTCCGCTGACAGTATTCCAGTCATTGCCTGTTGACGGTATCATAGTCGTGACATCACCGCAGGATCTTGTATCGATGATAGTTGAAAAAGCCCTGCGAATGGCAGAACTCATGAATGTTCCTGTACTGGGCATAGTTGAGAACATGAGCTATGTCAAATGTCCAGACTGCGGAAAGGAGATCAGGATATTCGGTGAAAGCAACATAGATGCAATAGCCGGTTCACATGGAGTGCCTGTACTGGCAAAACTTCCGGTCGATCCAGCCATCGCTGAAAAATGTGACACTGGTAATATAGAGACAGTTGATGAGAAGTGGCTTACAGACAATTGCTCCTCTTTGACAGAAGTGATCAGACAGAAGTGATCATCTAAGAAAAGTTATTAAACGGGCAATTGAAATAGTATTGTCCGGTGATATACGGAGGAAAATAAATGGCAAAATTCATTTTGAAAAAAGATTTTCTTGAGCTGTTCCCCGATGCTGAGCTTGGTGTGGTTACAGCAAAGAATATCGTAAATGATCCGGCAAAACTGGACTGTCTCGATGAGATAAGTCAGTTGCTGGAAGAAAGTTTTGAAGCATGCAAAACTCATCTTCCGAGTGAAACTTTCATTGAAAACAGGGTTGTTTCAGTATGGAGAGAAGCTTTCAGAAAATTCAAGACCAGGAAAGGCGCACGCTGCTCTATCGAAGCGATGCTGAAACGTGTACAAAAGGATAATCCGCCGGGCAGTATCAATCCGCTGGTGGATATATATAATGCCGTGTCTCTCACATATGCGCTGCCGTGCGGCGGCGAGGATATGGATCATTTCGCGGGAGATCTTGTTCTGACGCTGGCAGAGGGAGGGGAGGACTTCTTGCCTTTGGGCAGTGATGAACCGGATCCTGCTCTGCCGGGCGAACTGATCTACAGAGATGATGAAGGTGTTGTATGCAGGTGCTGGAACTGGAGAGACGGACAGCGCACGATGCTGACAGAGAATACGAAAAACGCATTTCTGATACTGGAATCTGTTGATCCGGAAAGAAGCGAAGATCTTGATAATGCCATCTGGACACTGGCAAAGAATATTCAAAAATATCTTGGCGGAGAAGTTGAGGTTTTCAAATTAGGCAAAGATGAATCAGAACACGAACTCTGATTAATTCAATGCTCAAATAAACAGAGCCGGCGCATTTGGATGATATCCGGATGCGTTACCGGCTCTTTTTTCGTTCAGTCATTATTCGGTAAATCTGATCAGAAATAACGGAATACACCTTTCACTTTGCCAAGGATAGTTACATCGTTTACAATGATCGGGCTCATGGATGAGTTTTCCGGCTGCAGCCTGATATGGCCTTCTTCTTTATAGAATGTTTTGACTGTAGCTTCGCTCTCAAATCCATCGATCATAGCGACGACTATTTCTCCGTTGTTTGCTGTGTTGGCCTGCTCGACCAGTATGTAGTCACCGTCCATTATTCCTGCCTCGATCATGCTCTCGCCTCTGACAATGAGCATGAAGTTATCAACACCATGAGATATATATCTGGCAGGTATCGGGAAGGAATCCTCGACATTCTGTTCGGCAAGAATAGGAGCACCTGCTGCAATTCGTCCGACGACCGGAACATCGATTACATCTGTTCGTTCGATCATCGCTTTGCTGTCTTTGACCGAAGCTTCCTCTTCATCAATGATATTGAGTGCTCTGGGTTTGGAAGGGTCTTTTTTGATGCAGCCGTTTTTAACAAGGCTCTCAATGTCTTTATGCACCGTTGATGTTGACTTTATTCCCAGGGCAGAGCAGATTTCGCGAACAGTGGGAGGATATCCTTTTTGTTTTATCTCTGATTTCATAAACTCCAGTATTTTGCGTTCTCTTTCTTTTAATGCAGCCATGATTTTCTCCTTTTAAAAATTCTTCTCTGTTTTATTTATCCTGAGATGCTTGATTCAATGATGTTTGATATGAAATATCTTATCCTGTGATCATTCATGCTGTAGTATCTGATGATCAGGAGTCAGTTTCTTAAATTCTGTCTTAATGATAGCATAAAAAGAACAGGTTGTAAACACATGTTCTTGAATGATTGTTCTTGTCATTGATCAATAAATCAATTAAAATATAAGCAAGAATAGTTTGCGACAGGGTCATGTTATGAACTGGATGTATGACGGCCCTGCGGGCAGAATCTTAATATATTTTATCATGACAGGAGGGAAAGCATATGAGTGACTGCATTTTCTGCAAGATAGCGGCCGGGGAGATACCTGCCGATGTGGCTTATGAAGATGAAAAGATATTCTGCTTCCATGATCTGGATCCACAAGCTCCCGTACATGTTCTGATGATACCTAAAAAGCATATAGCCAGTACAGATGATATAAGGGAAGAAGATCAGGAGCTTCTTGGTTATATGATGGGTAAGATCAAGGATGTTGCAGCAGGGCTGGGACTCGAAAACGGTTACAGAGTCGTTATCAACTGCGGTGAAGATGGCATGCAGACAGTAAAACATCTGCATCTTCATATTTTAGGAAAGAGAAAGTTGACATGGCCACCCGGTTGATAGTATAATATCATGGCTGAGTTCAGAAGATAGACGTATATGCGCATGATCTGACAGTGGCATCATCGTAAAATACCATTACTTTTGAAAACAGGAAATTTACTAACGTCAGGAGGTGAGGACGGAATGGCACAGGTAATCGTAAAAGAAAATGAAAGCTTGGAAAGTGCACTTAAGAGAT
>CADCRD010000050.1 GCA_902803725.1 uncultured Eubacteriales bacterium | reverse complement strand
TACCCTCTGGGGCTGGCAACTTCCGGTGTATGGCATTCCACTGAAGAAAAAATCGAGGTCCTCAAAAAGCTGGGGATCGAGAAGTTTGATTTTTATCAGACTCTCGTAAAAAATCCTATGTATACCAACGAAGAACCGGAAGAAGTAATTTCGGGATACAAGTGCGGCGGATACGTGGCCATCATAGCAGAGAAATAGTGTAAGAATTCGTGCGGCTGTTATTTGATGAGCTGATGCTGATCAGTTTTTAGCAGCGGCTGCAATTTACTGGGAGTGAAATGAAGGTTACAGATAAATTGTTTGAACGGGTCAGGGGCCTCTGGGAGGAGGCCCTTGAAAAACCTTTCGTCACGGGAATGGCGGACGGCAGTCTTGAGGAAAGCCGGTTTCGGTATTATATGCTGCAGGACTACATATATCTTAAGGAGTACATCAGGCTGTTGGAGAATACAAAGGGTATCGCGGAGAGTCCTGTGCTCAGGGAATTTTTGCAGATCGCAATTGATTCGACGAATGAGGAGACATACAGAGTCCATGTTCCTAATATGAAAAAGCTTGGCATCACTGATGAGGAAATATCGGGCGCCGGGCAGTCTGAATTCAGCAGGGAATATACCGTTTACATGACTCGCCTGCTGGAGGAAGAAGGCGTGAATGCGGGACTGGTGGCTCTGCTGCACTGCTCGTGGCTGTATGCTTATATTGGCGAAAAGATGGCGGAACGCTGCCCGGAAGAAATCGCCTGCTCGCAATACAAGAGCTGGTTTGATTCCTATGCCTGCCGGGAGTATATAGAGACAAACGACAAATGGATCGAGGTCACCGATGAGCAAACTGAAGGAATCAGTGATGAAGAGACGGAACGGCTGTGTCAGATCTTTGAAACATGCGCTGTGTTCGAGAATAGGTTCTGGGATATGGTATTTGCAGGAGAATAGCCAGATATAGGAATGCTTCGAGTATGAAAGTAATAAACTGGCGGGCAATAAAGAACAGAAAAGAGTTAAAGATCGGATGATAAGAAACGGAGTAATATTCAGAATGGAATATGAAAAAAATATTCGTGGTGTAATATTTGATATAGATGGTGTGCTGCTGGATTCACTTTCCATATGGAGTGATCTTGCAGGAAGATATCTCAGATCACAGGAAAAGGAACCGGAACCGGGACTGTATGAGATCATCTTTTCAATGAGCATGGAGGAAAGCGCAGCTTATATGTCAGAACATTACGGGCTCGGGCTGTCGCCGGAAGATGTTGTAATGGGACTGGAAGATATGCTCAGGGATTTCTATTATAATGAAGTTGAGGCAAAGCCCGGAGCTTTGGAACTTATGCGATTTTTTGAAAAAAAAGATCTCGTTATGGTGGCGGCAACATCCAGTCCCAGAGATCATGTTGAGCATGCCCTTAAGAGAACGGGCCAGCTCTCATATTTATCCGGGATATTCACCAATGCCGAAGTGGGTTCCAGTAAGAGTTCTCCTCAGATCTACGATACTGCAGCTGAATATATGGGAATAGAACCAGGCGAGATCATCGTATTTGAAGACTCGCTTTATGCGCTGAAGACGGCCGCAGGAGCCGGATATCACACGGTGGGAGTGTTTGATGAAAAAGGCGAGCCGGATCAGGAAGGCATGAAGGAAAATGCTGAAATATACATAAAATCGATGGAAGATTTCCCGGAGAGCCTTCTTTAGTGAATTTCCCTGAAAGATCGATTTTTGTAAAACATGCATGCCAGGGAAGGGATTCTGTGGAAGAAATTCATATATAAAAAAACCTCCCCGATTTCGAGGGGATGGAGTGCTTATCAGCAGGTGATAAATGGTAAATCTGGTTGAAATTGTGGAAGAATCTTATATATATGAAAACCGCCCCATTTTTGGGACAAAACTGCAGTTAATGGCTGGGAATAAATGGATATTCGGTGCAAAACTGTGAAAGAATCTTATATATATGAAAACCGCCCCATTTTTGGGATAAAATTGCAGCTAATTCCAGGAAATAAATGGATATCAGGAACAAGTTTGTAGAATAATTTCATATATATAAAAACTTCCCCGGATTGGAGTAGGAATACTATTCCAAGAAGGAATTTGATAGTCAATACCAAGTTTGTGGAAGGCGTTAATCAAAGTATGTTAGTTTGATTGATTTATTTCGCTGTTTCCTATTATTCGTTCAGGTTGGATAGTTCTTGGTTCAGTACAGGTCAGCTGTCTCTGCCTGATCATGTGTGTGAAGCAAGCGCGAACCGAAGATCAAAAGAGCCACAGCACATATGAGTGTTGTGGCTCCTGTTAGTTTTGAATGCTGATGAGGCAAGGAGAGCTTATTTATTCCTGATACAGATGTGAATTCAACGCCGAATCTCGGAAGGATGTTGTGTACGAATTCGAATGTGCCGCCGTAAACTGTATCGGCAAGGATCATGTGGTCTCCTGCACTCAGCAGGCTGAGGAGTGTAGTTGAGATAGCGCACATTCCGGATGCTGTTACTACACAGTCTTCAGCACCTTCGATGGCTGCGATTTTTCTTTCAACCGCATGATTTGTGGGATTGCCGTATCTTGTATAAGCATACAGCCCTTCGACATCACCGTATCCTGCTTTGATCGCGGTGTCCATGTCCTTCATTACGTATGTGGATGTTCTATAGATCGGAGCAATGTGCGCTCCTGTAAGCGGATCGTGCTCGCTGCCTGATATCATAAACAGCTTTCGAAGTAAATATCCCGGGCTGAAGGTCGAGGTGATCCAGGGCGATTATGATGACGTTCTGGAATGGACTAAGGCAGGTATCACAGATATCGGATTTGAAACATTACCCACAAATGAAAAGCTGACGGAACATACGTTGTACGTGGATCCTCTTGTATGCGTTGCCCCTTCGGGTTTTGTACCTGTGAACAAGAAAACAATCACAAAAAAGGATATCAGCGAAAATGTCCTGATAGTTCAGAGAGACGGGTACGATACAGATACTCGCGCTTATCTGAAAAAACACAAAATCAAAACACACGAGCAATACTACGTTGACGATGACCGTGCAATAATATCCTTTGTTGAAGCAGGTCTTGGGCTCAGTTTGATGCCGGAACTGGCTTTGAAGGGCAATGATGCTGATGTGATCAAATATCCGCTTGAACTAAAGGAGAGCAGAACGATAGGTCTGATCGCACAGAACAAAACTGATCTGTCACCGGCAGCCGGAACGATGTTCGATTTTATAATCGAATATGTGAAAAATATAAATGACTAAAAAAATCTTTGCAAAACCTGCAGCGATTTTTATCTGGAGGAGGATTCTGTGGAAGAATTTCATATATAAAAAAACCTCTTTGTCTTTGTAAGATTCTTTAAAAAATATAATAAAATGGATTGATTTTCTGCAGATTTTTTTATATAATATATCTTGGTTAAAAGTATCTTCTATAAATTGTACGACCCGTTTAAGTGTAAGCGTTTTAGGTAGTATCATGAATATATTTGAATCGCATTGCGCAAATGGGTTTTTTGATTATTTTTACCCAATATGAGCTTCTTACATAAAATCTTAAGTCTTATTATATAGAACAAACTAATTTAAGAGCAAGAAGTGAATGATATTAAACGTTAAATGAATATATTAAAGGCTTGCTCGAAACTGATACGGCAGGCAGCAGGATGACGATATAGAAGGAGGTTCAATTATGATGAAAGCGAGCAAATGGGCAAGGGCCTTGATGGTATACATTCTGTGTATAGCCATCACATTCACTATGACCCCCGTCAACCTGATCGCCTGGGGTGCTGATGAAACAAATCAGCAGACTGAACAGGCTCAGGAGGCCACGAGTGAAGATGTTCAGCAGGACGGGCAGAATGCGGAGCAGTTCGGTGAGAACGACCAGACGTCTTCCGATCAGCCCGAAGCTCAAGCTGAAGAACCGCCTGCGGATGATCAGAATGCAGCAGCAGACGTCAAGGCAGACAGCAAAGAAGAAGCAACCGACACGGATAACGCCAAATCTGATGCTGTTACAAATAGCAATGCAGACAATGATGCCGCAGACTCCAAAGATGAGGAAGCCAAAAAAGCTGATTCTGATAAAGATAAAGCAAAAGAAAAAGAAAAAGCTAAAGATGAATATCCGGCTGCAGAACTGAGCGGCTCAGCAGGAAGTGTGAGTGTAAGCATCAGGGCACCGAAAGGTGCACTGCCGAAGGGTGCGAAGCTTGTTGTT
>CADCRD010000049.1 GCA_902803725.1 uncultured Eubacteriales bacterium | reverse complement strand
GCCTTTTCCTGAAGGGCGATGATGTCTTCTTCGACGTCTGCATATTTTTTCTTTCCAACTGTAAGTGATCCGACCATGTTGCCGAGCGCAGTTCCTATAGCCCCTGTCAGTGCACTGGCTCCGCCGCCGCCGGGAACTGGGGCTTTTGTGGCCAGCACGTCAACAAATTCTCTGCAAGTGTTTTCTGTGAATCCCATTTTATATTCTCCTTAATTTCTAATTCTGCTGATATAAGACACAAACATCATTAACAGAATAATCAGAAATATTTTTTAAAAAATACAGGGACCGGAAGATCCGATCCCTGTGGCTTTTTGTTGATTAGAACAGTCCGCTGATCTTTCCTGTGTTATCTACATCGATTTTTTCCGCAGCCGGCACCTTGGGCAGTCCGGGCATCGTCATGATGTCGCCGGTGAGAGCAACAAGGAAGCCTGCGCCGGCGCTTACTTTGATATTTCTGATCGTTACAGTAAAGTCTCTGGGGGCGCCCAGCAGAGAAGGATCATCCGAGAAGCTGTATTGTGTCTTGGCCATGCATACAGGCATCTTGTCAAATCCGAGTGCTGTCAGGCGTTCAACTTCTTTCTTTGCTGCCGGTGTGAACTGTATGCCGTCAGCTCTGTAAACTTTAGTTGCGATGGCATTGATTTTTTCTTCGATCGAAAGATCAAGATCATAGCTGAAAGTGAAATCATTCGGTTCATCGCAGAGTTTTACGACTTCTTCAGCCAGAGCTTTGCCGCCTTCGCCGCCTTTGGCCCATACTTCGGAGAGGGCAACATTTACACCCAGCTCATTACATTTAGCTTCGACCAGGTCGAGCTCTGCCTTTGTATCTGTCGGGAATGCGTTGATCGCAACCACTACGGGCAGTTTATATACGTTCTTCATGTTGTCGACATGCTGCAGCAGATTAGGAAGTCCTTTTTCAAGTGCTTCGAGATTCTCGTTATTAAGATCTGCTTTCGCAACGCCGCCGTGATGCTTAAGAGCTCTGACTGTTGCAACAACTACTACTGCTGATGGTTTAAGACCAGCCATACGGCATTTAATATCGAGGAATTTTTCTGCGCCAAGATCACCGCCGAAACCGGCCTCTGTTACTACGTAATCAGCCATCTTAAGAGCCATTCTTGTAGCCATGATGGAATTACAGCCGTGAGCGATGTTTGCGAACGGACCGCCGTGCACAAATGCAGGGTTGTTTTCCAGTGTCTGAACCAGATTTGGTTTCAGAGCATCTTTAAGAAGGGCAGTCATTGCTCCCTGAGCGTTCAGGTCTTTTGCTGTAACAGGTTTATCATCATATGTGTATCCTACTACTATGCGTGAAATGCGGGCCTTAAGGTCATCTATATCTTTGGCCAGACAGAGGATCGCCATGATCTCGCTGGCAACTGTTATATCGAATCCGTCTTCTCTGGGAACACCTTGCATGCGGCCGCCGAGCCCGTTTACGATATTTCTCAGCTGGCGGTCGTTCATGTCAACTACGCGCTTCCATGTTATCTTTTTGACGTCAATTCCGAGGGAATTTCCCTGCTGGATGTGATTGTCGAGCATTGCTGCAAGAAGGTTATTGGCTGCGCCGATAGCATGAAAGTCACCTGTGAAGTGAAGGTTGATGTCTTCCATCGGCACTACCTGAGCATAACCGCCGCCTGCTGCTCCGCCTTTGACTCCGAATACGGGACCGAGTGAAGGCTCTCTTAATGCAACCATCGTCTTTTTGCCGATGAGCTTCATACCGTCAGCAAGACCAACTGTCGTTGTTGTTTTTCCTTCGCCTGCCGGTGTAGGTGTGATAGCAGTTACCAGAATAAGCTTTCCATCTGGCTGATCTTCCATGTCATATAGCATGTTGTAGTCGATCTTTGCTTTATAGTTTCCATACAATTCGACATACTTTTCATCGATGCCTGCCTTTTCGGCTATGACAGCAATTTTTTCCGGTGTGCTTTCCTGTGCGATCTGGATGTCAGATTTGATTTCCATTTAGAGAACCTCCTAAAAATTCAGCTTCAGCTATGATTGATAATTTTTGTGACGATAACGTTAATTCGATTATTAATGCCGTTCGTTCAGCGGCATTCATGTTTCATATTATAACAAAGAATCCATGTTTTTAAAGTATCTTTCTTTTCTATTTATGTAATAAAAGTAACACGTTTTTTGTTTTAAGTAAAACGCTGAATTATTCAAACAAAGTTGAAGTATTACTCATCTTGTTCAAAGATCGTATTTTTTTTGCAAAAGCTTAGATCTGGAGTCTAAATGTTGCCTGTGTAGACATATTTCAGACTGCTTTTGGCGATATCGGCGAGTTCGTAAATCTTTGAGACAGCTGTGGGTTCTTTGTCTGCATAAGCGTATGCAGGAAAAAAGCGGCTGATATGAAGCGGTATATCTTTTCCTGCGCAAGAACTGGTGTCAGCCAGCCATTCAGCTTCTATCCGCATTTCTTCTTCAGAATCATTTTCACCGGGTATCACAAGAGTAGTAACTTCTACATGGCAATGCCGTGCAGACAGTGCTATTGTCTGCTTAACTGTA
The DNA here is from genome assembly GCA_902803725.1 of uncultured Eubacteriales bacterium. GTDB lineage: Bacteria > Bacillota > Clostridia > Peptostreptococcales > Anaerovoracaceae > UBA3738. The sequence goes on along the minus strand of CADCRD010000049.1, from coordinate 1,099 downwards.
TTCAGATCGCCGCCGATACCGTGGTAAAAATCATCATTAAATGCTTTCAGATCGATGTTCATAGCATCGACATACGGCAACAGCTCAGTCAGCGGTTCTTCACAGATGAATCCATTAGTGACTAACACAACATTCATTCCGGCACCTTTGATCAGCTTTGCGCAGTCAATGACATATTCATATCCGATCAGAGGTTCATTATATGTAAAAGCAACGCCTATATTTCCTGCTTCTTTCATAGTCTCCGCAGCATCAAGCAGCTGAGGCGGTGTCACTGTTTTATAGATGCTGTGTTTCAGATCCATCATGGATATTCTGTGATTCTGACAGAAAGGGCATGTGAGATTGCAGCCAAAACTGCCAACCGAAAGTATCATACTGCCTGGCATGAATCTGCGCAGCGGCTTTTTTTCAATGGGATCAAGAGCAGCCGATGTGATTTTCCCGTAATTAACGGGAATAATTTTATAATTCATTTCGTCTTCAGGAGCAGATTCTATGCACATTCTGGCCCGGCAAGCGCCGGTCTTTCCCGGTGATATATCACAGTGTCTTGGGCAAATATTGCATATCATATTATTTCCTTTATTCTATTTGTACCGAATTACTTCAAAACGTTCTAATGAAAAGTTTTCGTCTTCACTGATCCCCGCTTTGCTGCAGGCTATCCTGACCTGCTGCTCTGCTGTGTCAACTCCTTCGAGGTCGGGCAGTAGCAGACCGCGTTTGTTTCCTGAAGTGACTATTACACCGTATTTTTCGGGGTCGAGCCCGCTCATGCTCTCAATTGTTTCGGCGGTGCCAAGAATGTCAACACTGTATGTCAGCTCAGAGAGTTCCTTTTCAGTTACCGGCATAAATCTGGGATCTCTTACCCCGGCAGAAATTGCATTTTCAGCTACTTCACTGATGATATTATTACGAACGGCTTCAGTCGTTCCAATGCACCCTCTGAGCTGACCATGCTTTTTTATTGAAACGAATGCGCCTGCTGCCTGATCTTTAAACGAAGAGGGCACATTGCATTTTGAAGCCAGAGTTTCCGTATCATATCGGTTTCCTGTTCTGATATATTCTTCAAGATAATTTCTTGCAAAGG
>CADCRD010000048.1 GCA_902803725.1 uncultured Eubacteriales bacterium | reverse complement strand
CGGCGGTCAGGATCCGGCAGGGGCTTATGCTGAGGAAGGTTTTGATATGTTCGAGGAAATGACTGCGGCCATTCAGGAAGAGACTGTTAAATTCTGCTATAATGTTACTGTTCAGACGAGAACGGAGAGAAAGCGTGTCATCGGCGGCGGAAGCATGCGCGAGGAATACGAAGACGAAGGTAATTACACGATGCTGGAGGCCGGCGGCGGCCAGTCGATGCAGGATATGGTGCCCGAGAGGGAGAATGTTCAGGAAACTGTAAGACGTACGACGCCGAAGGTCGGCAGGAATGATCCTTGTCCGTGCGGCAGCGGTAAGAAATATAAATATTGCCATGGACGTTAGTTTCGGTTTTCGTGTGAGATGAAGACCGGACCCTCAGGGGGTCTTCAAAACCACGTCTGTGCGATAACAGCAAAATATACTAAAGAAGGGAATGAGGAAAAGAATGCAGTTAGATCAGATAAGATACGAGCTCCCGAATATATCTGCGGGACTTAAAGAGGTAGGTGAGTCCCTTTGACCCGGCAGGGTTAAAGAAGGACATAGAGGAGCTAAATGAAAAGAGCATGGCGTCTGATTTCTGGGATGATCAGAAGGCGGCTCAGAGTGTGTTGAAAGAAAAGAAAAAGAAGGAAGATGACCTTGCAGAGTTCGAAAGGCTGACTCAGTCTCTCGAAGATCTTGAAGTTTTGCTGGAACTGGCTGAGGAAGAAGGCGATGAAGATCTTGCGGCAGAGGCGGACGAAGCTTTTCAGCAGCTTTCTGTCGATATAGACAGTTTCAAGGTGAAGACTCTGCTCACCGGCGAATACGATGCCAACAACGCCATTGTTCAGATCCACGGCGGCAGCGGCGGCACCGAGGCCAAGGACTGGGCTGCGATGCTGTACCGCATGTACAACCGCTGGGCAGAACGAAAAGGCTACAAGATCACGGTCACTGATTATCAGGACAATGAAGAGGCCGGTATCAACAGCGCAACGATCCTGGTCAGCGGAGATAACGCTTATGGATATCTGAAGAAAGAAAAGGGTGTGCATCGTCTGGTGCGTATCTCACCTTTCGACTCTTCGGGACGCAGACATACCTCGTTTGCCAGCGTTGATGTGACACCTGAGATCGAGATGGATACGAATATCGAGATCGATCCGGAAGATATCCGTGTGGATACGTATCGTTCGAGCGGAGCGGGCGGGCAACATGTCAACAAGACAGATTCTGCTGTCCGCATCACTCATTTGCCGACGAATATCGTTGTCTCATGTCAAAACGAGCGCTCGCAGTTCCAGAACCGTGACATGGCGATGAAACTTCTGATGAGTAAACTTGTCGAGCTCAAGGAGCAGGAAAACAAGGAAAATCTCAAGGAACTTCAGGGTGATTACAGCCAGATCACCTGGGGAAGCCAGATCAGATCATACGTGTTCCAGCCATATACAATGGTCAAAGATCACCGGACAGGTGCTGAAGTCGGTAATGTCCAGGCTGTAATGGATGGCGACATCGATCATTTCATAAACGAAGAACTTAAACAGAAAATATAAAGCCGCATAAAATATGCAATAAAATATGATCGCAAAAGCGGTCATATTTGTTTAAAAACGGAGAATCAAATGACTAAAAAAACAACATTGCTGTTTGACTTTGACGGCACGATCATGGATACAACAAACGTGATCGTACAGTCATGGCAGCAGGTATACAGACATGTAACAGGAAAAGAGGGCGATCCGGATACGATACTGGGCACATTTGGCACAGTCCTCCGGGATGGTCTTGCGGACGCATTTCCGGGAGAACCGGTTGAGGAATTACTGAAGATATACAGAGAATTTCAGTATGATTGCTTCCTTGATCTCATAGAACTTTATCCCGGGATCAGAGAGATGCTGAACATTCTGAAAGAGTCAGACGTCAGTATGGCTTTGGTCACATCAAGACTTAAAAGGACAACGATGCAGGCTGTGCAGTCATTTGACCTCGGAAAATATTTTGATGTGATAATCACTGCTGATGACTGCACGAAACACAAACCGGATCCCGAACCGATCCTGACAGCTCTTGACAAACTGAATGGACGGGATCTGACTGATGCTGTACTGATGATCGGGGACACGGTCTATGACCGTGAATGCGCACGCAACGCAGGCGTGGCAAGCGCTCTTGTGGCGTGGGCTCCCTCTCTGGATGTGCATGAGTTAAAAGGCAGCGATGCACCGGAATATGTGCTGGAAAAACCGTCAGATATCTTCAGGATCATTTAAGATGCCGGAAGACATTATGTACCGGTAATGTGTGACAACATCTGAATAACAGAAGGCTAAGCTGAATGTCAGATAAAAGGTTATAATCAAAAAAGATCGTTCAAATCAATGGAGCAGGATATGCT
>CADCRD010000047.1 GCA_902803725.1 uncultured Eubacteriales bacterium | reverse complement strand
GATCAGGTCAGAGCTGACCTCGCTGCAGTTGCGTGCCAGCAGCTGAAAGATATTGGTGTTGACGCGAAATACGAGGTCAAATCAGAGATCGACTGGGAAAACCAGGAAGCGTTCCTGATCGGATGGGGCAGCCCGTTCGATGCCGATGACCATACATATAAAGTGTTTGGCACAGAAAAAGGAAATAACTATAATGCTTACAGCAATAAGACTGTTGATGAATCACTGACGAAGGCCCGCCAGACGAGCGATAAAGCTGAAAGACAGAAATACTATTCACAGTTCCAGCAGGCACTGGTCGATGATCCGGCTTATACATTCTTCTGCTATGTGGATGTAAACTATGTCGCAGGAAAGAAGATCGAAGGCATCACAAAGGATACAGTGCTTGGGCACCACGGTGTCGGCATCTTCTGGAACGTCAAGGACTGGAAACTGAAGTAATATGTCTGAAAAAGACAGATCAAGTGTATCAAATGGCAGAAAAGAATTCAGAAAACGTACTTGAAATAGAAAACTTATCCGTAGTATTCGATACCGGTGAGAAAAAAATAAGTGCTGTCAGAAACCTCTCCCTGCAAGTAAAGCGGGGAGAGATTTTTGCCGTTGTCGGAGAATCCGGCTGTGGGAAAAGCGTGATGTGCAGGACCGTCATGGGTCTGCTGCACGCCACCGGCAGAGTGACGGAAGGCAGCATCAAAATCAAAGGAAAAGAACTCATAGGTCTGACAGATGATGAATATTGCAGTATCAGGGGAAATGAAGCCGCCATGGTTTTTCAGGACCCAATGACCAGTCTTGATCCGACATACACGATAGGCAGTCAGATCGGAGAAGCTGTCAGAGCGCATGATAAAAGGATATCTGAGGCGGATGTTAAAAGCCGGGTAATTGAATTGATGGAACTTGTCGGAATAGACAGGGCAAATGAAAGATATGACGTTCGTCCGTGGATGCTGTCGGGCGGAATGCGTCAAAGATGCGTACTGGCGATGGCTCTTGCCAATGATCCGGCGCTGCTGATCGCTGATGAACCGACAACGGCTCTGGATGCTACAGTTCAGGCTGAAATACTGGATATTCTTGCAGATATTCGTGACAAGACAGGAATGGGGATCCTTTTTATAACGCATGATCTGGGTGTTGTGGCGCGTGTGGCTGACAGGATCGCTGTCATGTATGCGGGAAAGATCATAGAGACAGGCATGGCGCAGGAAATATATGATCATCCTGCACATCCGTATACGTGGGGGCTGATGCATGCTCTGCCGGCTTATGCATATGACGGGCGTCTTCATCCCATACCGGGTGCGCCGCCTTTGCTGGAAGAAGGTTTTAAAGGTGATGCGTTTGCAGAGAGAAATCCGTTTGCGCTGGACATAGACTTTGTGGAGGAACCACCATTCTTTGACCTGACACAAACGCATAAAGTGGCTTCGTGGCTGTATAGTGAAAACAGTGAACAGGCAAAAATGCAGCTGCAGAAAATGCATTCGCATACACATGAGCACCATAGTATGCATAAGCTGCCTCGTGTGAAGAGTAATGGCCGGGCAGATGTTTTGGTTCTGTCTGATGGCAGTGGCAGCGTGGCTGAAGAGGAAAAAGCTTCTTTGTTACAGGTCAGAGATCTGGCAAAGGATTTCAGGCTGGGAAGAAAGAATGTCGTTCATGCTGTCAGAGATGTCTCTTTTGATATCAGGCAGGGCGAGGTCTTTGCTCTTGTAGGCGAGTCCGGCAGCGGAAAGTCTACACTGGCAAGATGTATTCTCGGTCTTTACGGACCGACAGCGGGAAATATCAGTTTTGATGATACTGTAATGAAGAAAAGTGATGTGCAGTTTATATCGCAGGATTCATCTTCAGCACTGAATCAGAAAATGACGGTTCGTGATATCATAGCTGAGCCGTTTGAGATAAACAAGGTGTTTAAAGACAAAACTGAACTGGATGCAAGGATAGGACAGCTGCTCGATGAGGTCGGAATAGACAGATCATTTATGTACAGATATCCTCCTGAACTTTCCGGAGGGCAAAGACAAAGAGTCAGCATCGCAAGAGCTTACGGCATGAAGCCGCGTCTGCTGGTAGCCGATGAGCCGCTGGCCTCTCTTGATGTATCAGTGCAGGCTCAGATCATTGAACTGTTTGCTGATCTTATGAAAAGCAGCAACATGTCCATGCTTTTCATTGCTCACGACCTTTCGATGGTTGAATTTCTGAGTGACAGAGTGGGCGTTATGTATCATGGAAGAATGGTCGAACTCGCACAGACAAAGCAGCTGTTTGCCGATCCCCGGCATCCGTATACAAAAGCGCTGCTTTCAGCCGTGCCGGTGCCGGATCCTTCATACGAGAAGGGAAGAGTGATCGATAAGTTCTGGGCGGATGAAGAGGCTCTGTGTGATTCGTGGTGGACAGAAGTGTCATCAGGGCATTTTGTTTTAATGCCGGGACAGGATGATGTGTTATATACAGTAAAGCCAGATCGTGATCACAGCAAGCAGCATGAATGTATGAAGGGAGGTCCCGGTATTGTCTGATAAAGTAAATTCATTTGGCAAAAAGCTTCTCATAGTGATAGTGTCGGTATTCGTGCTGTCTGTGATAACTTTCGCGATGTCCAGACTGGCTCCGGGTGATCCTCTTGCGTCATATTACGGAGACAGGGTCGAGAGGATGTCTACAGAAGAAAGACAGCATGCCGTTCATCGGCTGGGGCTGGACGGATCCCTTGTGACGCAGTACGGTGACTGGCTGG
>CADCRD010000046.1 GCA_902803725.1 uncultured Eubacteriales bacterium | reverse complement strand
ATTTTTTCACGGCCTTCCTTACGTTGATCATTTCCAGTTACCCCTTTCGCTGATCGCTGCTTCGATCATTTCTTTGGCTTCTTTTTTACTGATACCAAGAAGATAGAGCTTGTTGATGCTCTCTTTAAGATACTTTTCGGCCTCCGCGATCTCTGCCGGCGAAGCCGCTGTGTCTTTTCTGTCCGAAACGAACGTCCCTCTGCCCGGCGAAGTATAAATATACCCTTGCTGTTCAAGGATGCGGTATGCCTTCTGAACTGTATTTGGATTAACTGTCAGTTCTGCAGCCATCTCCCTAACTGAAGGTATCTTTGATCCCTCGCATATCACGCCTGAGACGATAAGTTCCTTTATCCTGTCGATGATCTGCAAGCTGATAGATTTTCTGCTCTTAAGATCGAGCTCAAACATTTTCACTACTCCTGTTCATCTTTGTTTTGTAACTGTATGTAGTGTACTATGTGTGTTAGTACACTGTCAACATATTTTTTGATCAAAAAAGAGAAAAAACAGTTTTTGACCATTTCTGATCAAAAACTGCTTTATTGCCCCATGCATCATCCGGTTTTCTTCCTTCACTCATTGATATCCCTGTACAGGAGGTTGATGCTCGCCTGCGCATGCTCGGAAATATGCTTATTCACCAGCCTGTCCCGGAATTCTTTGATAGCGACCATCTCATCCGCGACATCTTCGAGCCGATGTTTCCCGCCTGCGATATAGCTGATCATCCGCTCCGCGGTGAAGTCCGTATTCATTTCCATGCAGATGAGTTTTGCAAATGCTTCCGGATAGCCCTTCCTCAGCATCAGCTCATACAGTATTTCTGTCTTACTTTTCATGTATCGTTCTCCCGGGTAATACCCTTTGCCTAAATCCGGAACACGCGTTCTTTTGGCGTTTTGATTCTACTCTTTCCAGCAAATACTGTCAATAAGAAGTTTGCATAGCAAAAGGCAGCCGGACTATATTTACCAGCTGCGATCCATTATCCATTACCGTTTATGCGATTTTCGCTATGAGTTCCTGTACTTCTTCATATTGTCCATCAAGAGGCTCTCCCGTAAGTCCGGCTTTCTTTAGATCCCCCTTCTGCGGCATGATACAAGCGATCATCTCCGGCTTATCGATCTTTTTTATCATTATTCCGGTATTATCCTCGTCAGCCTTGTTTATCACATAATATACAGTTTTCCCGATATGACTGCATATCTCACTGATTTTTGCAGACAACTTGAGTGACTCATATGACGGATCAACTACCATGATCACTTTGTCGCAGCTCATTCCGGTTCCACGTCCGAAATGCTCGATACCTGCCTCCATGTCAAGTATGACCACATCGTTCTCACCGAGGTCCAGCATCGGCAGGAATTGGAACATGACTATATTGAACGAGCATGCGCATCCTTCATTCGCATCGTGGATCTTTCCCGGCGACATAAGCATGATGCTGCCTTCTTTTGACAGATACTCTGCCGGAATGTCCTCAAAAGATATTCTGCGGTCGAACAGCGGCGGCATATTCATTGGCCCATTAGCTGAAAGCATCATGATTTTTTGTTTACCGCCCACATAGTCTGTGAAGTCTTTTGGAAACTCCATCCCAAGCTGTTGGTGAAGCCCGTAATTTGATTCATCACAGTCTATGACAAGAACCCTCTTGCCCTGTCTCTCATATTCCTTTGCCATAAGTGCAGTTACAGTACTCTTTCCCGAGCCTCCTTTGCCACATACCATTATCTTCATTTTTTACCTCCCGTTCTGAATATATAAAAAATATATAAAAAAGATATCAGCATGATCCACAAGATATAAACCCTCAGGGGGGGATGTGTTTCTGTGCAAAGTGGCCGGATCCGGAAGATAATGAACAGTTTATGCAAAAGTTGTTCATGATTGACGATACTGAACAGCGGTATAAAATAGTATACAGGATGTTCATCAACAGGAGGTTATGTATGGGTTCGAAAAAGGCAAGGAAGACCGACCGCCGTTCGGTATACACGAGAAATGTGATAAAGGATTCGCTTTTATCATTGCTGGCTGAAAAGGATCTCGCAGACATAAGCATTTCAGAGCTGTGCCGGGAGGCAGAGATCAACCGCGGCACATTCTATCTGCACTATGACAACACCAGCGAGGTGCTTGATGAACTCTTTGATGATGCTCTGAAAAGCGCGCACAGCATGCTGGTGCAAATCGGCTGTGAAGCCTCATCCGGCAGTAAAAAAGGATATCCTCTTTGCAGATTCATCAGAGACAACGACAAGTATCAGGCTCTGTTCTTCTCCGACTCGCTCCATTCACAGATCATAGAGCGAATCGCTGCCTTCAACATGGATAGTTTTCTCGAACACATGAGAGCCACCACGGGGCTGGATGATGATGTTCTCACCACCCTGTTCTATTTCCAGCTTAATGGCTGCCTTGCTGTGACAAAACGCAGTATCACATATCATGACGGTAAATGGAATGACATCCAATGCACCATTGATTCATTCCTGAAAAACGGGTTCGACAGCCTGTCAAAATAAGCCCGGACTTTCCTTTTGTTCATCACTGACAAATATCAGCTCGATTTTTGTCTGATTTCATCCAGCAACCTGCGAAGACTTTCCGGAGACACAAAAAAGCTCCGGGAATGCAATATTCCCAGAGCTTTGAGATTCTGAAATATGTTTTCCGGATAAGCTTATTTAGCCATCTGAGCCGCAACTTCTGCTGCGAAGTCTTCTTCTTTCTTTTCGATGCCTTCGCCTACTTCATATCTTACATATGATGCAAGTGCGATATCTTTGCCGAGATCAGCTGCGCACTTTTTAACGTACTGCTCAACGGACAGATCTCCGTCCTTGACGAATTTCTGATCTGCCAGGCATACTTCCTTGAGTTCTTT
>CADCRD010000045.1 GCA_902803725.1 uncultured Eubacteriales bacterium | reverse complement strand
TTGTCTGTCTTTAGTTTAAGAAATATTCGGACTGTTTTCAAGTGCGCAGCAATATTTTTATAAGCGACTATTTTTTCATTTATTCATGAGAGAATTCTCATTTGAATACGCTTACAACTCCGGATTCCGGCGGGCTCTGATCAAAAATCATTTTATTCATTCATATTTTTAAACACACACCCGATTAAAGGCAATGTTCCCGAAATCCACAAAAGATAATCCTCCGGTTATTGCAGCGCAAACAAGTGCGACATCGGTTCCGGTAAGCGAACGAATATTTTGATCAAAAGACAATGAATGTTTACTTGTTGACTGCTTTTTTGTATATTCTGACGATTTGCCGTAAAATGGTTTTTTGCATTTTTCAGTACTTCTTTATGTTGTTATAATTGTATCTATTACGACTAACATTTGACAAACAAGCCCAAAAATTCAATGGCATTATAATCTTATTTTGAGTATATCTTTTCCAATTTAGTTAAAAACAAAACAGCTGTCGCATCGGATCATTTTTTCCAGTGCGACAGCCTCATTTAAACTATGTTCAGTCCATTATATCGCTTTAAAATCACGCGGCCTTCACGGCCAGAATGCTTATCCGATCATCAGCTTCAGATCTTCATCGACTGTTGTGATGCCGCTGATACCGAAGTTTTCAACCAGCACATTAGCAACATTCGGTGAGAGGAATGCCGGCAGTGTCGGCCCCAGATGGATGTTCTTTACGCCCAGGTACAGCAGAGCCAGCAGCACGATAACGGCCTTCTGTTCGTACCATGCAATGTTATAAACGATTGGAAGGTCGTTTATGTCATCTAGGCCGAATACCTCTTTCAGCTTCAGAGCGATCAGTGCCAGTGAGTATGAATCATTGCACTGTCCCGCATCCAGAACTCTCGGGATGCCGCCTATGTCACCGAGATCCAGTTTATTGTATTTGTATTTTGCACATCCTGCCGTGAGGATAACAACGTCCTCAGGAAGCTTCTCCGCAAATTCTTTGTAGTACTCTCTTGATTTCATGCGTCCGTCGCAGCCTGCCATGACGACAAACTTTCTGATGGCTCCGCTCTTTACAGCATCAACAACTGTATCGGCCAGAGCAAATACCTGCTCGTGCGCAAATCCACCGACAATACTGCCTGTCTCGATCTCTTCAGGAGCCGGACAGCTCTTTGCCTGCTCGATGATAGCCGAAAAATCCTTTTCCTCACCATAAGCGCCATCGATGTGTTTGCAGCCCGGGAAACCTGTTGCACCTGTCGTCCAGAGTCTGTCCTTGTAGCTGTCAGCCGGCGGAACGACGCAGTTGGTCGTCATGAGGTTCGGTCCGCCAAATTTTTCAAATTCTTCTTTCTGCTTCCACCATGCGTTGCCGTAGTTGCCTGCTAAATGATCATACTTTTTGAACGCCGGATAGTAATGCGCCGGCAGCATTTCCGAATGAGTGTAAACATCTACACCCGTCCCCTTTGTCTGCTCCAGCAGCATCTCCAGATCTCTGAGATCGTGACCTGAAATGAGGATGCCGGGATTGTTACGAACGCCGATATCAACAGATGTGATCTCAGGATTTCCATAAGCTGAAGTATTTGCCTCATCCAGCAGAGCCATTCCGTCGACTCCATACTTGCCGGTCTGAAGAGTCAGCGCGACCAGATCGTCGATCGTCAGACTGTCGTCGAGTGTTTTTGCCAGAGCGCTCTGAATAAACGCGTCCGTCTCTTCATTATCTTTGAGCAGAGCGTTTGCATGTTTTGAATAAGCAGCGAGGCCCTTCAGTCCATAAGTGATCAGTTCGCGCAGACTGCGGATATCTTCATCTTCTGTCGCAAGAACACCAACTGTTGCTGCTTTTGCCTCAAATTCATCCTCGCCGCCGTTCCATATCGCAGCATCCGGCAGTCCTGTTTTACCTGCCAGTTCAGCATTATCAGATGATCCGGTCACTGCTCTGAGTGACGCCAGCAGTTCTTCTTTCGCTGCCAATGTTGCCTTGATTCTTTCAATGATGGCTTCGCGGTCAAAATTCGCGTTGGTTATCGTAACGAAAAGATTGAGTGTGACCATGTGATTTACATCTTTGCTTACCTGGCGGCCCTCAGCTCTCATCTGAGTGGCTGCAGCAGACAGTCCTTTTGTCACATAAACCAGCAGATCCTGCATCGCTGCAACTTCCGGTTCTTTTCCGCACACTCCCTTCACCTTGCAGCCGGCACATCCTGCCGTTTCCTGGCACTGATAACAAAACATTTTGTTTTCCATTTTGATTACCTCCTTGTTTCCCGGGTCAGATCTTCTCGCCTTTTTTCTCAAATGAACAGATCGCTCAATTGTTCGCTGTTTTAGTGACCCGGTCCCCCATTAATGGTTATTGACATTCAGATTTCATTATTCGGTCATATGCATTTATGTCATGCATGTCCCGGTTGAGACCTGTAAACATAGTTTAAAACAAAGAGACAAGCAATCATGTTGCCATAACCACATTACACAAAAAGATTGCAGAGGTGTCTGATAAATCGGGCTGGTTTTTCATATATAATAAAACTGCCCGATTTTATTGGCTAAAATTGTTATAAAAAAATGCCGCAATGTATCATACAGAATTATTTGTGTAAGCAAAACACTATAAAGAACTCCGTTTCAGAACGTGTATAAGCTCAACACCATAAAATTCCATTTTAAGTAAATAATTAGGCAAAAAATGGGGAAGTTTTTCATATATAGAAAAACTTCCCTCTTTTCTTCTGAAATTATAATAAGCACAACTTAAAGCACATTATACAGAACACTGTATATCCATATAACCACTATAAAGAACTATTGTTCTAGCTGCTTGTTTTAACACATTTCGAAAGACTTTATTTCATTCATTCCTTCTGTTTTCAAGTTGCTTATGCATTAATTCACCTGTTCACTGTTTTTTCAGCATCCGCGTGCTTTTGAGCGCGTTTGTTCGTATCCAGTGATTTGCCGTAAACCACAAATCTCTGATACAGAAACTCTGTTGACAGGTTAAGCGCCATGTTCAATCCCGTGACCAGATAATCGTTCCATCCCAGAGTCTCCGCAAGATAGTTACCTCCAATAGTAGTGACAGGAGTGAATACGCAATAGTAAGCAGCCACCTTTGCCATGGCCACCGGCACATTAGTTGCCGACTGGAAAGTGAAGTGCCTGTTAAAGGTAAAGTTCCACAAAACAGAACATATCAGAGCCAGCAGATAACATGGCCAGTACGGAAAATCTGTCAGCCTTTCCATCAGGGTGAACACTGCTATTTCTATCACACCTGCGGATGCTGAAAACAGCACGAATTTCAGTGCGCGCAGTGCTTCTTTCTTTTTCTTTCTGTTTAGATCATCTGCCATGATTCACCTCTGTTCCTATATTTTGCAATCATATGGTATTCATTCAATTTAACCATTCAATGCGGCATAGTTCTTTTTATTCGAAACATAAAGCTTTTTGAATGTATCAAAATTTCTGTCGTGCAATTCGCGATATTCATTACGGGGCTCGAACACCTGATCAGGTTTTACCATTTCGGATAATTCCTCGATACTGCCTGCCTCACCCAGTCCGACTGCAGCAGTTATAGCTGCACCGACCGATCCCGCATTCTGCGGTTCAGGCACAGTCTCGATCCTGCGTCCGGTTATATCTGCAAGTATCTGCGACGTTGCAGGACTCAGCGCACCGCCGCCGCAAAAGCGTATCGTTTCCGATGTATTAACTTTCTTATCTTCACATTCCAGCATCCATCTCAAATGATAACAAACACCTTCGACAACGGCACGGATCATCTCCGTTTTACCTGTTTCCAGCCTGATGTTAAAGAACATGCCTGCCGCATTCGGATCCTCGAACGGACACCTGTTGCCATGCAGCCATGGCGTGAAAATCACCCCGCCGGAGCCTGACTGCGCAGAATCTATTACATCAGTCAGATACTCGTACAGTGTTTTATATACTTTTCCAACACCATTCCGATTCTGCGTAACATCTTTCTTTTCGAGATATATGCCTATCTCATCAATGGCAAGGTGATCCTTTACCCACTCAAGACACTTCCCTGCAGTTTCCATTTCAGCAAAATAATTAAACTTTCCGGGCTGTGCTCCGACTATCGAAGCGATCATCGTATTTGTATCCACTACCCTTTTGTCAGTGATCGTAGATACCCATCCGCTGGTCCCCCAGTAAATATGTGTATCTCCGGTATGTGTACAGCCCGAACCGACTCCCAGAAGGGAAGCATCCCCTCCGCCGCCGAATACCGGTATCCCGGCCTTAAGGCCAAGCTCACCAGCCTGTTGCTCCCTGAGGAATCCCGCCTGTTCATGGGTTTTTATGATTTTCGGCAAATGTCTTTCCTCAACGCCAAACATCCTGCATAATTCACTGCTCCAGCACTCTTTTCCGTCACGTGAATCGAACATCAACGTAGCGAAAGCACTGTCGCGCGTCATCACAAAATTGCCTGTCATTCTGCTTATAAGATATTCCTTAACATCCAGCCACCATCTTACTCTTTTGAAATTTTCGGGCTCGTGGGTCTTTACCCAAAGATATTTCCACATAGGATCCTTGACGCTTCCCGAAACAGCTCCTGTTATTTTCAGAGATTTCAGCAGTTTGTGCACATTCATCCCGGCGATCTTCAGCCCGCCGCCTATACCGCTGCGCATTTCAGCGCCTGCCCGCTGATCCATATAACTCATGGGATGCCGAACCGGCACTCCATTCTCATCGACCAATACCAGCCCCTGCATCTGAGAACAGAACGAAATGCCATCTATATCCACATCCGTTTTTTCCAGCAGCACGCGTGTGCTGATCTTCATAGCATCCCACCATTCATCTGCATGCTGCTCAGCACCGCCGTCATCAAACGTATACAGTCCATAGTCTGCCGAAGCATCAGCCATCATCCTGATCTTACTTTCTGCGGTCGCATTTCCCGTCACTATTTCGAACAGACAGGTTTTAACACCCGTTGTTCCAATATCATAAGCCAGTATGTAAGCCATTTCACATTCCTTTCATTTTGCCGCTTTCAAAGCACCTGCTTATTATATGCTTGATTTAACAAACAAAAATCATACTTCTTTATAGAACAATGCACCTTCAATGAACTTCATCATCTGCTCATGTATATAATCGTCATTGTCAGCAATACTTTGCGAAGGATCAGCCTCAGGGGAGGCATTATCAAGGCAGGCATTATTGCAATAGATCTTGAATCTCTTATCATAATAATCACATGTGTATGCAAAATGGAGCATCATCATCAGATTATCAAAGAAGAAGGCAAACATTGCCGGTTCCATGTCCTGCCTGGTCCCTGCTGTCTTTTTCGCCAAAGCCATAAATGAACAATAGAGATTTGCAGCATCTTCTTCTATCATCTTTGCTATACCTTCAGGATACGGGCCTTTGGATACAGTGATCTGATGATACAGCCGAAAATACTCCGGATGATTTTTTGCTGCGATCTGATCTTCTCTGATCAGATTTGAAATAAGAGCCATCAATTCATCTTTGGAAATAAACTCCTGATGAACTACATTTCCGGTATTTGATCCGTCATTCACACTGCCGTTTTTCGTCTGATGCGTCTTAGCTATTGAAAAAGTCCTCTCAAAGACTTCATCGAGAAACTCAAGACATCTCTTCACACAAGTGATGAATAATCCTTCCTTAGTTTCGAAATACTTATATAAAACACCAATGCTGACTCCTGCATTTCTGGCGATCTTGTTGACATTCGCACCCACAAAACCGTGATCGGCAAAAGCCTGTGTTGCCACATCCATCATTGTGTTGATCTGTTCATCTGTAAGAGGTCTAAGCATCGCATTCTCCTTTTCTCTGTTATTTGTCCTGTCTTTTGAGATGATCACGTGATTTGGATTTTTCCGCACACAATATGCATCTTTGTCATGATCATTTGTTTTTTAATCGTGAATATTTTTTCAAATAAACAGTTCGCTCCAGCTTTGCCGACAGTTTCGGGACCGGAGGAACAGCTTTTTTCAGCCCGAGATTCGCTGCCTTACAGTTCTTTTCCAGAACTGTTGCTACAGCGCGGGCTTCATCGGGGCTGTCCGCCGCACAAAAGGCACCTGTATTTCTGACCAGAACAGCATTGTTCTTTTTCAGTGAATGCCTTAAATCCTTTTCGTTCATATCATCGATACAACTGATCTTCGTTCCGCCGATCTGAGCCATGTCATCCAGATAAGGGTACAAGGTCTTTCCACGTCTGCACATTTCCATTACAAATGGTGTATGTATCAATATGACCCGGCCGTTTTGCTCAGCCCCGCCCGATTCGATTTCTGCCGTATCATCTTCCCTTGTGTAAGCCTGCTCGCCGCATCTTATCCTGTAAATGTTCTCACATACATCTTCCAGTGCGATCGCAGCCCGCATGGCTTCCTCTGCGTCATGTCCCATAAGAACAGCACCATGATATCTCATAAGCACTGCTTTGCTGTCCGGATTTCTTTTTGCAGCAGATGCGACATTCTTTGCCAGCCTTTTCGTCGAAGACAGTCCATACCTCGCGCAGGGAATAACACTTCCAAGAATGCCGGTATATTCTTCCTGCATGTAATCTTTAAGAACAAGATCCTCACCAAGTATGCTGAGCGCCGAAGCATTAGTCTGATGTGTATGGATAATAAACCGGCATTCCGGTCTCTGCCCGTAGATCTCCGCATGCATCCCCTTTTCGCTGGAAGGTTTTTTAATGCTGCTGTCCGCTTTGGAATCAGTTTTCGTTTTATGTGCACTGTTGACAGTCACGAGAACGAGGTCATCCAAAGTCATGTCGTCATAGCTCATGCCGCTGGGTGTTATGAGAAAACTGTTTTCCGAAATGCGTGCGCTTACATTTCCCCAGGTTCTGGCAATAAGCTGTTCTTCCTGCATCTTTGCGCAAACTGCAATTATTTCCTCAGCTCTTTTTTTCAAATTGTCATCCATCTTTTTTCTTTCCGGTTTGTTAATGATACCTATTTCGTGTTCAGTTTTCCGCATTTTGAAAATACGCGATCAAATCTTTCAATGACATCATCGATCATCGTCTCATCATAAGCCGCACTGGTATAGAGTCTTGAACCGGCCAGCGTGACCAGCCCTTCTGCCATATAAGCAGCGCCCATATGCTCCATTTCCTTCCTTCTGACGTCTGTCTCCTTGAGAATATGCGGAAGTTTCCATGGCTTTGACCAGTCAATTGCAAAGTGCATTGTGCCGACTGTATCCACATGACATATAGAACCCTGATTGAATACAACGAAAGGCAGCCGGTACTTTTTCACGGATTTTCTAATGCCTTCGACCAAACGATCAGCCATGCGTCCGGCCTTTTCACATGCATTTTGCTTTTCGATTTCTTCGATCATATAATATCCCGCACAGCACGATATCGGTGTTGCAGCCATCGTCCCTCCGCAAAGCGCCTTCTTGATTTTCTTTCCTGAGGAATCCAGACCCGCGCCCAAATGCTGCATGCAGTCTCTGTGGCCGCCGATGCCGCCTGCACCCGGATAGCCGCCTGCAATGACCTTGCCGAAAATCGTCAGATCCGGATCAACTCCAAAGTAACTCTGAGCCCCGCCGGTCCCGATCCTGAATCCCGTGACCACTTCATCAAATATCAGCAGTGCGCCATATTTATGCGCCAGTTCTTCGGTTCCTCTGATAAATTCTTTTGTCACCGGCCTGGTTCCGCTCTCAGGTCCTACTGGTTCAATGTAAACTGCAGCCGTACCGCCGCGAAGCTTGTTCTTTTTCAGCTTTTTTTCCAGATCCTCCAGATCGCCGGGGAAAAACTCGTCCGTATGCCCGAAGACATATTTGGGGATCCCGCGTGACTGAAGACCTTTAGTGCCCGGGATCCTTATCCCATAAGCCAGCTGATCCGACCACCCGTGATAAGCTCCGCCCATTTTCAATATGTTTTTATTGCCTGTCTTCAGCCTGGCCACTCTCGCAGCGCACATGCACGCTTCCGTACCGGATCCCAGCATTCTGAACATCTCAACAGACGGAACCAGATCAGAGATCTTCTTTGCCAATTTGTATTCATACTCATGAAAAAGACCCGTTGATGGTCCGCAGTCATTCAGCAATTCTATTACTTTATCTCTGACCTGAGGCGGATTGCTGCCCAGTACCGTCGGACCGCCCGCCTGCAGCAGATCATAATATTCGTTGCCGTCGATATCATAGAGTTTTGCTCCTTCGGCTTTGGTCATCACGATCGGGAAGGGATAGTTAAAAGCAAGATTGTGCTGAACTCCTCCCGGGATGATCGATTTTGCTTCGGTTATTTTCTCTTTTGAACCCTGACATTTCTTTTCAAAAAATTCCTCTTCGTATTCCTTCAGAGCCTGCGGCATCACGCCGTGGACCGGAGTCTTTATGAGATTATCCAGTTCCCGTGTGATCTCCC
>CADCRD010000044.1 GCA_902803725.1 uncultured Eubacteriales bacterium | reverse complement strand
GCGATGATCATTGGGCAGGCTGATCTTGCGGCATGCGGTGTGGTACATGAAACAGAGGACGGGACCTGGGCTGAAGAGGGCGATGGAATCGTCAGGACCATACAGGGACAGGAAATATATCATGAAATATTAAAGTCAAATGAAATGAGAGGATATACTTGTAACAAGCTCTTCAAAAGAGAGCTGATCATTAATGGATTTGACGAAGCAATAGCACAGTGTGAAGACCTTCTATTTACAGCAGCTTATTGTGAGCAGGTTTCCCGGGCTGTTTACATACCGGATGCTTTATATCATTACGTGAGAAAAAAGCGGAGTGCGGACTTTTCATATACAAAAGAGGATTTATCTCTCATTGACGCCTATGAAAAGCTGTACGCTCTGTATCAGGCCAATGCACCTCAATATGCCTATATACCTGCGCAAAACCTGTTGAAAATATATGTCCATTTTCGGGCAAGAGCAAAGATTGTCAGGGAGACTGATCAGGCAGTTTTGAGGATGATCAGTGATGGAATCAGAAAATATTCTGTCCTGATTTTGAAAGATAAGAGGGTTGCTTTCCGAACCAGGGGAAATATTGTTTTCACCTGCCTGTTCCCAAAAACAAGTCTTCGGCTTAAGCGATATCTGCTGCATCAAAGGCATAAACGCGGAATCTGGGAGTCGTAAAGGAATTTTACACAGATTCTTCAGCAGGAGAAAATCATGAAGGTTGGAACGATTACATTTCATGGATCTCATAATTATGGATCAATGCTTCAGGCATATGCTCTTCAGAAATATATTCATGAATTGCTGAAAGACCATGATGAACCCTGTGAAAACCTGATCATTAATTACAGGAGTGAAGTGCAGAAAAGGATTTATAAAGCCCCGAAGCAGACTGACCTGAAAAACCTGCTCAAATGGCTCTTGTATCTCCCTTATAGAAAACAGCTGAAGATCCAGGAAGAAAAATTCGAGGCTTTTATCACAGACCACCTGTCTGTGACGGAAGAATTTTCGTCAGGGACACGATTACCTGAAATTGCTTCCGCCTTCGACCTTCTGATCGCAGGGAGTGATCAGATCTGGAATGTAAGGGCACGCGATTTTGACTTCACTTATTTATTACCGGGATGCAGCAGCAAAAAAATTTCCTACGCGGTGAGCCTGGGGCCGCTGTCAATTGACTGGAAGCAGTACAATACAGCGGAACTCGTAAACTTGTTGAAATCTTTCTCCACAATCTCAGTCAGGGAGAAAAAAAGCCTGGAAATGCTTCAGGAAATATTTAGTGATAATCAGGCTGAACTCATGCCGGATCCTGTTTTTCTGCTCCCGGCAGAGAAATGGAGGAAGATTCAAAGCGATATGTATCCCGGGAAATATATCTTTTTCTATTGCCTGGAACCGACTCCGGAACATATCAGAATCGCAAAGATGTTTTCCAGAACTTTGAATCTTCCTGTGGTTTCTACCGCATATAGGAATAAATATGATTATTTCAACCCTTTTATCAAACAATATGATGCAGGTCCGTGTGACTTCCTTTCCCTCGTTGACCATGCTTCTCTTGTTTTGACTTCTTCTTTTCACGGTACTGCTTTCTCCATTATTTACAATAAACCTTTTTATGTGATGAATGGAATGGAAGACGGACGGATCAGGGACGTCATATATAAATTTCACGCGGAAAAGAACAGTATTTCTTCCGGCTTGAAGAAGGCAGCCATGCCCCCGCCCATCCGTAATCCGATTCCGGTTATTGAAAAGGAGCGAATATGTGCAAAAGCATTTTTGAAGAATGCGTTTATTATTTAAAGAAATTTCCTTTTTTGCGGAATAATGAAAAACACAAATCATGCACATGAGGCATGAGGATTTTTCTCATCCGGGACTATCCTGATCGGGGTAAGTGCATGTGTCTTCAGAAAGCGGGGTGGATGTATCCGAGTGACAGATGAGAAATTGATAAGTGTGATTGTACCTGTTTATCGCGTTGAAAAATATCTTGATCGTTGTATAAAAAATATTTTATCTCAAACCTACAGAAATCTGGAAATTATACTGGTGGATGATGGATCGCCTGATGAGTGCGGGAAAATATGCGACCGTTATGCAGGTCTTGATCACAGAATTACAGTGATTCATCAGAAGAATTCCGGATCATCCGGAGCCAGAAATGCCGGTCTGGGGATTGCTCATGGTAAGTATATTTGTTTCGTGGACAGTGACGATGGGATCGACTCTAAAATGATCGAGACTTTGTACCGGGCAATCAGCCGCAGAAATGATGATCTTGCACTGTGCGGACATCAACAGGTAAAAGGGAATATTGCCCCGCAGGCTTTTCAGCCGGACTCTGCACGAATCAGATACATGACTTCTGATGAATTATGGCAGGAAGTGTTCAGCAGAATGAACAACGCAGTATGGAATAAGCTGTACAGACGGGACTTGATTGGAAATCTTCGTTTTCCGGTCGGAGTGATTCATGGAGAGGATCTGATCTTTAATCTCGAATATTTAATCAGATGTGACAGCGCCGTGCTGATTGACGCACAGCTTTATCACTATTACATGCGGCAGGGTTCCGTCACGAATTCCTTTTTTAATGAGAACAGATTTGATGAAGTGGTCACAAAGGACATGGCCATGGAAATCATTCGGAAATATCATCCTGCCTTGTCTGAAGACGCGCGAGCATACTGTTTTCGTGCCAGAATGAACGTGATCCGCGCCATATACCGTTCAGGAAGGGAAGAAGAGTATCCGATTGAAATTCAGGAATATAAATCATATGTAAAGAAACATTATCCTCAGGCAGTCCGTTCGCTCAAGTATAAGGAAAAAGTGGAGTATCGTCTTTTTCAACATGCAGAGCTGGTATATCGATGGATTACAAAGTGTAAGGCATTTGGATCGATAAAACGATGAAAGGAAAATATATAGAAAAGTGGAAGATATCCCGGTAGTGAAAAATGGTCAGTATAAGTGTTGTGATGCCAACGTATAATACAGAAGTTCCGATTCTCAGGGAAGCAGTTGAAAGTATTCTTTCTCAAACCTTCCGGGACTTTGAGTTCATTATTATTGATGATGGCTCAGACAATGATTCCACCGAATATTTGGAAAGCCTGGAGGATCAACGAGTCAGGCTGATCCGAAACCCTCAAAATCTGGGGATCACGAAATCATTGAATATCGGGTTTAAAGAAGCAAAAGGTAAATACATTGCCCGAATGGACAGCGATGACATTGCTGTCCCTGTACGGCTGGAAAAGCAGTTTGCTTTCATGGAAAGGCATTCATCTGTAATAGCATGTGGTTCCAATATTGAATTTTTTGGAGCGTATTCAGCGGTTTCCCATAACAGGATTAAGGATATGGAAACCTACAGGATCACTGCGCTGTTTGTAAATCCCGGCCCCATTCATCCAACCGCCTTTTTCAACAGGGAGCTGCTGCTTCGCTATAGGATTTCATATGATGAAAAACTGACTTATTCACAAGACTATGGCCTCTGGGTCGAGATCAGTAAATATGGAAAAGTGTGTCTGTTGAAAGACGTCCTTCTTCGATACAGAGTACATGAAAACCAGATAACGTATCATCAAAGAAATAAACAAGTACGATGTGCTTATATGGTTTTGAGAAAACAGCTTCAGGGTCTTCTGGGAGATGTATCGGATGAAAAGTTGGAGCTCCACTGCCGTTATAGTACCGGGTATTACAGAGATGCAGTCATCAATGATGAAATGTTAAACTGGTTCCACCGGTTAATAACTGCAAATAATCGTCTTGGATTATACGATAAGCGTAAATTCCGGTTTTATGTAAATGACACAGTTATAAAACGAACGATTTACCAGTCATTTGACAACAATATGAACTATCTATACAGGATTTCCATGTTCTTTCGATATTTGCCGTTTCCTTATGCACTGAAAGCTGCAGCAGGTATGATCTCCAGAAACAGTATCCGCTCAATAACAATGAGACAGGATTAAGAACGTGGAAAGGCCATACATATAATATTGAATAAGAAATATTCATTGAAGGGAACTACTTTGATGCTTGATATGGATTTGATTATTATGTGGGTTGAATCATGACCACCACCTTTGAATGAAAGGAAACACTATGGCG
>CADCRD010000043.1 GCA_902803725.1 uncultured Eubacteriales bacterium | reverse complement strand
CTGTTTCATTCATTTCAATATTTCGTGATTTTAATATAACACAATTTGATTTGACTTTGTTTCACAATCGTTCACAATCATTGCCAATGCTGCACACTGTTCCATCTTTGTTATCCATATCAATATCCTTTTCCGGCTAATTCTTCCACTGATCTGCATGCCATTCCGATAGCCGACTGAACGTTTGCTATTCCCGCGGAATCCCCGATGTTGTAGACCTCAGCACCAACACCATCATCTCCTGCAAGTGCATCATACAATCCTGCATTTGGCAGAGCACCAACAGACATGATGACTGTATCCACCGGGATCCTCACTTCATAAGTTTCATCACTGTCCTTCTTTTCCTTGACATCCAGGGTTGCAACGCCATTCCTGATATTTCTGGCAGCTGCAAATGAATAAGACTTCACACCAAGACGCTTCATGTCTCCAAGTACCGGCCAGCCGGTTCCCAGCTGGAAGCCGGATCCGACCTTCACTATATCGACCACAGAGATGTTCCGTCTGCAGCTGTTCATCAGTTCCAGCACTCTTTCCACCGGCATATATCCATGCTCCAGCATATGATATACCTGATCAGGCGATACCGATGCCTCATGAGCCAGATACTGAGCAGTCTCGCAGCCTACGCTGCCGCCACCGATGATGATCACATCTCTTCCTGCCACCACATTACCTTCAAGTATGTCATAAGCCGAATATACCGGTACGCTGTCATCTATATCCAGAGGGGTCTTCTTAGCTTCGCCCCTGCCGGCTGCAACAACTACCAGATCATATCCTGCTTCTTTTATCTCTCCGGCATCCGCTGTCTTTCCCAGTTCAACTGTTACGCCTTTGTCTGCCAACGATGCTTCGTAGTATCTTATAAGCGAAAAGAATTCCTTCTTTGCCGGAGGCATCCCGACAAGATTCAGCTGTCCGCCCAGTCTGTCATCTGCTTCCCAGAGGGTCACATCATGACCTCTGTCTGCCATCCTGACAGCAAATTCACAACCTGCGGCTCCGCCGCCGACTACCAGAACATTCTTCCGGCTGACCGCTTCAGGCAGCTTAGCCGTCTCGTATTCTCTGCCCGCTTCGCCATTGACCAGGCACTCCACCGGTTTGTCAAAAAATGCATTTGCCAGACATCCCTGATTGCATGCCATGCACCTTCTGATAAGCTGCTCTTCATCGTTCATGGCCTTTTTGCACCAGTCAGGATCTGCAATGTGAGGTCTTCCCAGGCTCAGCATATCGGCGCATCCTGTTGCCAGTATACGTTCTGCCACCAGCGGATCATTCACTCTGTTTCCGCAGGCCACGGGAATGCTGACCGCATCCTTGACGGCGGCTGCTATATGATCGAATCCTCCTCTGGGAAGATCGCCGGTTATCTGAGGCACTTTTGATTCATGCCAGCCACCTGTAACATTGATCATGTCAACACCGGCCTCTTCCATTGCCTTGGCAAAATTCACTGCATCTTCAGTATTATTTGATCCGGGAACCAGATCGTTACCTGCGATCCTGATGGTGATGGGATAATCATCACCAACTGCCTGTCTCATTTCAGTTACCAGTTCACGGGCAAATCTCGTTCTGTTCTCCCATGATCCTCCATACTCATCTGTTCTGAAATTCGTCATTGGAGAGAGGAATTGACAGATCAGATAACCTGCACTCGCCAGTATCTCAACCAGATCGAATCCGGCCTTTTTTGCTCTGACGGCTGCATCAGCCCATTGTCTCTGAACGGTCTTGATTTCATCTATTGTCATTTCTTTCGGAGTCGCTCTTGAATAACCGCTGTATACTTCGGAAGGTGCTATAGGTGTGCGCCCATCATTCGCTGAAGGATGAGCATATCTTCCGGCGTGGAACAGCTGCACTCCGACCTTTGCTCCTCTTTCATGCACTCCGTCCGTAAACTCTTTGAATCCGGGAATGAAGCTGTCATCTTCCAGACTGATCATGGAATACGTCCCGCCGAACTTTTCGAATCTGCATCCTCCTACTATGATCAGTCCCACTCCGCCTTCTGCTCTGCGCCAGTAATATTCATTGAATCTGGGAGTGGCATATCCCTCTGGTGTATATATGTGATTGATAGCCGGCATCAGCACCCTGTTCTTAAGTTCCAGTCCGCGAATACTGATTGGCGAAAACACTCTTTTATATTTCATAATTCTTCTCCGTTTCATAACAGCACATTTACATCTTTTTTCTTGATATATAATATATCATCCACAGGTATAGATGTTTACTTTTTATTCGTCATGCACACGATATTGTTCTCAAAAATGTGTCTGTCTTTTCCACAGCGGAGCAAAAGATTACGGTTTCGTGAACCCCGCAGCTGTATCAGGAGCCGAGATGGACAGCAGTATTTCCAGAACACCAGGAGCTGTGAGGGCATTCTTAGTTCACAACACCATAAACTCTTTTTTGTCAATATATATAATAGGGAATCATTATGATTTGTAACGATTGCGATATTGAAATGAAGGAAGGATACATCCAATCCTGATAGTTACAATGTGGTAATGTAAAGAATTCTGAAAGCAGAACGCTGGGCGGGATGTTTCACGTCCGTGCCACAGTTTTCCTGCTCCGGTCCTGCTTCAGGCCTTAAGCCAATATTGTAACTATCTTTTGCCGGAATGCTCATATTTTTTGTGTAAGCTTACATTATATTGCTCTTATTTTGCAAAAACTAATTCTGAAAGCTGTTACCAAAAGTGAAAAACATCAAAATAATTACGAATTAATGGAATATATTGCAATAATATGGAATTATAAGAAAAAAATTGTCTCTTTAGCTGAAGAATCCCTATAAAAAATCATCGATTTGCTTTGCTTCGATAAAGCGTTTTTGCAAAATGCATCGAATAATAACGTGGTATACACAAAAAAATCCGGATAAATACCGGATAATTAGCGGAAATTCTGCCAACAGAATGTTTCACGTTCGGGCCGTTTCCGTTCTGCCGTAGCTGTTGCTCGGCAATCGCGGGCGTCCCTGCGTGAAGTGCCACTCGGCAAAGTAGCAGCACTTCTTGCATAGATGTTGCGCGCCGTATCATAGATACAGGCAGGGTCTGATAGCGAAAATCCCGCCTAGCCGCTCGCACTTGGTGCTCGCGGGGCGGGATGTTTTGGTGAGCCTTGAGGGATTCGAACCCCCGACCTACGCATTCGTAGTGCGTCGCTCTATCCAGCTGAGCTAAAGACCCATGTGCT
>CADCRD010000042.1 GCA_902803725.1 uncultured Eubacteriales bacterium | reverse complement strand
TATGATCCGGTCAATTGGTTAAAACTGTTTAAAGAGCCAACTTTGACGGATTTAATTGACTTTATAATTAAGTAAAGCTAAAATACTGAAGTCTATAAAAATGGCGTTTTATTACGCTAAATCGGTGTATTTAGCATATTTATCACAGTAAAACATGTCTGGGGGATCAGGATGGCCGGATATATCGTAAAAAGGATAACGGTGGCTATATTAACGCTGCTGGTGATCATGTGCATAACATTTTTGTTGATGAATGCTGTGCCGGGAAGTCCGTTTCTGACCGAGAAGTCTACTCCGGAAATGATCGCCAAAGCAAACGCAAAGTACGGACTGGACAAACCTCTGTATGTCCAGCTTTTCAATTATATAAAGAGTTATCTAAAGGGAGACCTCGGCACTTCACTGAAAATGCAGGAAGGAACGAGCGTGTCTAAGATAATCTTTCATCAGGGCAAATTCGTTCTTTCCATCAAGCTCGGCGTATACGCCCTTTTGCTTGCAATAATCATCGGCATCCCTCTCGGCTGTATTGCCGCATATAACCGGGGCAAATGGATAGATGGATTTCTGCGTGTACTTACCACGATAGGTGTCGCAATTCCCACTTTCGTACTTGCAACACTTTTGCTGGTAACATTTGCAGTCAAGCTCAAATGGCTGCCCACACTAAGCAGCTCACTTTCCGGTTTTAAGAGCTACATCATGCCTGTAATCAGCCTGTCCTTTTACTATACCTGCTATGTTGCCAAGCTTACTCGCACAAGTATGCTCGATGCGATAAACCAGGACTATATCCGTACCGCCAGAGCAAAGGGTGTAAAGACTCGCTCTCTCATTCTGAAGCACGCGCTGCGCAATTCGCTCATTCCTGTAATCACTTATCTCGGGCCGGTTATGGCTGGGATTATTACCGGCAGTTTTGTCGTTGAATCCACATTCTCTATACCAGGACTTGGCAAATATTTTGTGCAAAGCGTTCTGAACCGTGACTACCCTGTTATCATGGCAACCACTGTAGTACTCTCAGCCCTGGTCATCTTAATGAATCTTGTTGTTGATATTGCATACAAGATAGTTGACCCGCGCATTACGCTCACGGGGAAGGAGGATTGATCATGGACGCAAAATTTGCAAAGATCAGCCCCTTCCAGGTCGATCCCGACAAGATTCCGCCTCTTACAGCAGACGATTTTGCTCCTGCCGGAGATAAAGAGAAAGAGGCTATGGTCGAAAAGCACAAGAGCGTCTCCTACTGGCGCGACGCCTGGAGACGTTTCCGTGCCAACACAGTGTCTATGGTGGCACTTGGTATATTCATCCTATGCCTGCTTTTCGCGTTTGTCGGTCCAAAGCTCATCCCATACGGCTATGGCGACCAGTACCGTGCTTCTCAGAAACTTGCCCCGATGGAATATTCAAAGGGCGAGGAGAAGATAGCTTCCATTGCCAGCAACTGCGACGCGTTTTACGCTACCGCTCTCCGTCCGGGAAGCATAACTGCCCTCGCAAAAGGTGATTATTTCTTCACCTATAAAGGCACGACCTATGCCTTTAATCTGGCTAAAGCGCTTGAAAAAGCTGTTATCGTCCTCGATCAGGATGCCGATGATCCGCTCGTGATTGTCAAAGAGAGCGACATCAAGGACGGCACATGGAAAAAATCTGCTCCCATTGAATTCACTGACACTCCAGCAGAGGGAGCAACTGAAATAAAGCTCGTAAACCGCGTGTTTCCTCATGTGTTCGGCACAGACTCCGCCGGACGCGATTTGATGGCCCGTACTATGTACGGAACCCGCGTTTCGATAATCATAGGAATCGTTGCAGCTCTGATAGTACTGATCATTGGCTCAATCTACGGCGCAGTGTCCGGCCTTGTCGGAGGTGCAGTGGACTTTGTGATGATGCGTATAGTCGAGCTCATATACTCAATCCCCGAAGTCCTCATAGTTCTGCTTCTGCAGGTGGTCCTCAAGGATCCGCTGCAGGCCTGGTTCGACTCCGGAACATCGGCCTTTGCGAAAGCAATGGGTGATCTCGGTTCAGGCATCGTCAGTATATTCATTACATTTGCCCTTCTTTTCTGGGTAACCATGGCGCGTATAGTCCGTGGCCAGGTGCTCCAGCTCAAACAGCAGGAATATGTTACCGCTGCCACTGCACTTGGAGCGACCAACGGCAGGATCATTCGCCGTCATCTCTTACCCAACTGTGTCGGACAGCTGGTCATAACCACCTGCCTGCAGATACCAAGTGCGATTTTCCTTGAGTCATTTCTCTCCTTCCTGGGCCTTGGTGTTTCCGCTCCGATGGCAAGTCTTGGCTCACTTTGCTCCGATGCCATAGAAACGCTTTCTATTTACCCATACAGGCTAATATTCCCGGGTATAATCCTCACGATAGTTGTTCTCACGCTCAACCTCGTGGGCGATGGCTTACGTGACGCGCTCGATCCGCGTTTGAAGAGATAAGGGGGCGCGAACATGGACGAAAAGAAAACTCTTCTTGAGATAAAAGATCTCAAGGTATCATTCTTCACTCCCGCCGGTGAGGTTAAGGCTGTTAACGGTATTTCCTACTCTTTGGGATACAATGAGGTCATGGGTATAGTCGGTGAGTCCGGCTCCGGCAAAAGTGTGGAGGCATACTCCATCATCGGACTGCTGCAGAGTCCCGGTAAGGTCATAGGCGGCAGCATCGAATTTGAAGGCGAGAACGTTCTGGATTTCAGCGATGAACAGATGCGGCAGTTTCGCGGCAACAAGGTGAGCATGATCTTCCAGAATCCGATGACATGCCTCAACCCTGTTTATACCATCGGTAACCAGCTCACTGAAGCTCTTCTCTGTCACGACAAGGGCTACACCAAAGAGCAAGCCCGTGCCAGAGCAATAGAAATGCTTGAGCTCGTCGGTATTAACAATGCAGAAAAGCGAATAGACCAGTACCCGCACGAGTTTTCCGGCGGTATGCGACAGAGGGCTATGATAGCTATGGCTCTGATCTGTGAGCCCAAACTCCTCATAGCTGATGAACCGACAACCGCTCTCGACGTGACCATTCAAGCGCAGATACTGGAACTCATGAAGGATCTCCAAAAAAAGGAGAATACTTCGATAATTTTCATCACCCATAACCTCGGCGTTGTTGCTGAGATATGCGACCGCGTTTCTGTTATGTACGCAGGTCATATAATTGAACAGGGACCTGTAAATGATATCTTCTATAATCCTCAGCACCCTTATACCAAGGGATTGCTGGCATCTACGCCAAGGCTCGATGAAGAGGGCAAAGAGCGCCTTATCCCCATTGAAGGAACGCCAATTGACCTGCTCAATCCTCCCAAGGGATGCAACTTCGGACCACGGTGTAAGAACTGTATGAAAATCTGCCTGCGTGAAAAACCTCCCTTCGCTGAAGTCGGAGAAGGGCACATATCCGCCTGCTGGCTCCACTTCATGGAACAGACCGGAAAGGAGGATCAGAAATGAACGAAAACCGTGATGTCCTCCTTGAGATAAACAACCTCAGGAAATACTTCGCTGTTAAAGGCGGCAGTTTTTTCAAAAAACGCTATGTTCAGGCTGTAGAATCTGTTTCCTTCTCTATTTACCGTGGCGAGACACTCGGTCTTGTGGGCGAGTCCGGCTGCGGCAAAACAACGCTGGGACGCACTATCATCAGGCTATATGAACCGACCAGCGGCAGAATAGTTTATGACGGCACTCCCATCTACGACAGTGAGCAG
>CADCRD010000041.1 GCA_902803725.1 uncultured Eubacteriales bacterium | reverse complement strand
GAGCAGATGGGATTTGTGGATTACTTTCTCATAGTCTGGGATTATGTCAATTTTGCCAGAGAAAACGGCATCATGGTAGGCCCGGGCAGAGGCTCCGCCGCAGGCAGCATAGTTGCTTATACACTGAGGATCACCGATACGGATCCGATAAAGTACGGACTGATCTTTGAAAGATTTCTGAATCCCGAGAGGGTCAGTATGCCTGATATCGATATAGATTTTGTCGATGACCGCAGGGGTGAAGTGATAGATTATGTTATCAGAAAATACGGTTCCGACCGTGTGGCGCAGATCATAACATTCGGCACTTTAAAGGCCAGGGCAGCCGTCAGGGATGTGGGCCGTGTAATGAATGTAAGCTACGCCGATACTGACAGGATCGCCAAGGCGATCCCAAACGACCTCGATATAACGATCGACAAGGCGCTCTTGAGAAATCCGCAGCTGAAAAAGATGTACGATGAGGATCATCAGACCAGAAAGGTGCTGGATATGGCCAGGGCGCTGGAAGGCATGCCGAGGAATGCTTCGACGCACGCTGCCGGGGTCGTCATATCAAAAAAAGCCGTAGATGAATACGTGCCGCTGTACAGTGACGGAGATGTAACAGAGACACAGTTCGAAAAAAACACACTTGAGGAACTGGGCCTGCTGAAGATGGACTTTCTGGGGCTCAGAAACATAACGATCATTAGAGATGCACTTGATCTTATCAGGGAAAGGCACGGTATCGAAATAGATTTTCATGACATGGATTTTGATGATCCTGCGGTATACGAGGTCATATCGTCCGGTAACACACCGGGTATCTTCCAGCTGGAATCGGCAGGCATGACCAGATTCATGAGGGATCTTCATCCTGACTGTTTTGAGGATATCATCGCCGGAATATCTCTTTACAGGCCCGGTCCGATGGATTCGATCGGCACATATGTCAGGAACAAAAAGCATCCGGAGCAGATCAGATATCTGCATGAATCGCTCAGACCTATCCTCGATGCGACATACGGATGCATGGTCTATCAGGAACAGGTCATGCAGATCGTACGTGATCTTGCAGGCTACAGCTATGGCCGCTCGGACAAACTGCGCAAAGCTATGTCAAAAAAGAAAATGGAAGAGATGGTCGCGGAGCGCGAGATATTTCTTAACGGCAAGCTTGATGAAGACGGAAATATCGAGATCCCGGGATGTGTGCGCAATGGCATTCCGGCTGATATAGGAAACAGGATATTCGATCAGATGGTCAGCTTTGCGGAGTATGCCTTCAACAAATCGCATGCAGCTGCTTATGCGATAATCGGATATGAGACCGCTTATCTGAAAAAATACTACACGATAGAATACATGACAGCATTGCTGACCAGCGTAATGGGAGATCCGGCGCAGACGGCGCAGTACATCAGGAACTGCAATGATATGGGTATTAAGATCGCGCCTCCGGATGTCAATCTCAGCATGAGAGGATACAGTATACGTAACGGAGAGATTCTGTATGGTCTTCGCGGAATAAAGAACGTGGGAAACAATGCTATCGAGGAGATAATCCGGGCGCGTGAGACGAACGGTCTGCCTCAGGATATATTCACATTTATCAGTAATCTTGATACGAGGCGGGTCAACAAAAAAGCTCTCGAGAGTCTGATCAAGGCCGGTGCAACATCCTGCCTTGAGGGAAATCAGGCTCAGCACATAGCTGTATACGAGCAGCTGCTGGAGTCGGCGCAGAATATGAGCCGTAAGAATCTGGAAGGCCAGGTGTCAATGTTCCAGCTGAATCAGGTCACGATGGAAAATCCTGGCTCAATGGCGCGTCTTCCGAAGATCGGGGACTTTGAAAAAGAAGCAAAGAGCATCATGGAGAAAGAGATGCTCGGCATATATCTTACTGATAATCCTCTGAAGAGTTACAGTGCACAGATCGAGAGATATTCAACTGTTAATGCCGCTGATCTGATTGCCGCATCTGAATCCGAAACACCGACGGGAATAAATGATGGACAAGAAGTGGTCATGGGTGGTATAGTAACCGCTGTAAACCAGAAAGTCACTAAAAATAATCAGATGATGGCCTTTGCAGTGCTGGAGGATCTTTATGGCGAGGTCGAGCTGGTCGTTTTTCCGAATGCTTATGAACGCTATAATGCACTGCTTGCCGAAGACAGCATTATTCTTGTTCGCGGCAAGCTGAACTTTAAGGAGGAAGAGCTGCCGAAGATACTGGTAAACGAGGCAAAACCCCTGCAAAAGGAGCGGACGAAGGATGATCATACGCCGTATAACGACAGCAATGGTGTGGTCAAACTGAGATTATCATGTGATAAGCCTTTTGAAGAGGCGATGAACGATATAGTTGGTCTGCTTGGTGCTTATCCGGGCAGTGAACCGGTCATCATTTATCCGGGTGAAGGAAGAAAACCCTTGAGGGCACCGGAGAATCTTTATGTCAATGCTTCTAGTGAGTTTCTTGCAGCTGCGGGTCTGCTGCTCGGACGTGAGAATGTCAAATATGATCTCAGATGAATCAGGGATCTGTATGATTATATATAAATGATCAAATATAGATGATCAGGATAACGGAGGAATAATATGAAGAGAATAGGAATACTGACCAGTGGCGGCGATGCGCCCGGAATGAATGCAGCTATCAGAGCAGCGGTAAGAACGGCTCTGTATCATGATATGGAGATCATTGGTATAGAGAGAGGTTATGAAGGTCTGATAGAGGGCTCTTTCAGAGGGATGGATCTGGCTTCGGTAGGTGATATCCTGCATCGCGGAGGGACTGTACTTAAGACTGCCAGAAGCGAGCGGTTCATGACAGAAGAAGGCCAGCTCGAGGCAATGAATAATCTTGAAAAGTGCGGTATCGAAGGTATCATTGTCTGCGGAGGTGACGGATCATATCGCGGAGCAGCAGAACTCTCACGCCGCGGAGTCCCTGTGATAGGTATTCCGGGAACGATCGATAATGATATGGGTTATACTGACTACACAATAGGATACGACACTGCAGTCAATACAGTTCTTGATGCAATATCCATGCTGAGAGACACGACTTCATCTCATGAGAGAACTACCATACTTGAGGTCATGGGCAGAGACTGCGGGGATATAGCGCTGTATGCAGGACTGACAGGCGGGGCAGACGGAATACTGATACCGGAACTTCCGGTCGATCTGGATGAGCTGGCCGCAAAACTGGAAGAGGGAATGGCCAGAGGCAAGAACCACAGCCTGATAATAAAGGCTGAAGGCGTTGATATCAGTGTTGAGGAACTGAAAAGGGAACTGGACAAGCGTACCAATCTGGACATCAGAACCGTTGTTCTGGCTTATCTTCAGAGAGGCGGATCTCCGACGGCCAGAGACCGTATGCTGGCGACCCTGACGGCGAACAAAGCTGTTGAGCTGCTGCGCAATGATGAATACGGATACGCAGTAGGCACGGTCCGCGGTGAAGTTATCAAAATGCCTTTGGAAAAGGCCGTTGCAATAAAGAGAGAAGCTGACCTTTATCTGATACCAATGATAGATATGCTGTCCCGATGACCTTTTCATCTTTACAAGAATCATTTTGATGATATAATGACCTAAGCAGTGAGCGGCTCAATAATAATGAAAACTGTAATAATTAATGAACTTCAATAATATTAAGGAGTATAAAAAGGGGAAATGGCAACTGAAATCGTAAGGATCAAACGTGAAAATATCAGTAAACTGGATCCGCAGAGTTTTCTGGATATCGACAAGATCGAGAAAGGACTGATGCAGGATACGGTAGTGTATGTGGCTTTTGAAGATGGTCAGCCGGCCGGTATCGTTACACTGGAGCCTGTGGGCAGTATTTACAGGACTTCATATTTTTTCGTAAGCAAAGACTTCAGAAAAAGAGGTGTCGGACGAAAACTGATGGAAACTGTCAGAAGTTATGATCCTAAAATTTACATTAATGACAGTATGCAGGGATATGAAACTATGCTGGCCGCATTTGAGCATATGGGAGTAAGGCAACTCAAAGAAGTGAATTTTTATTCATTTGACAGAAACGAAGAGAGCATCAGGGCCTGCATGGGTATGATGAATGACAGAGGGCTCGATCTTATGGAAATGCTGTGCCGTCACGGTTATATTGCTCAGAGATTCAAGATGACATCACCTGAAGTGATGGAAAAGCTGGGCGAAGAGATCGGGCAGGGATTTGAAGAGGTGAATAATCCATTCAATATCAAAAACCTTGATATGACATGGTCTCATATAGTTACGAAGGATGGTTTTCCGGCAGCATTTATTTCATGTGTTGTTGAAGGAAACACGCTCAGGATCGAGCAGCTGTGCGCTCACAATTCATTCAGGAAAAGAGGAGCCAGTATGATGGCGCTTTTCTCTGTGATGGAAAGAGTTTTAGTCAATCCCGGGATCTCACGTGTAGTAACAGGGGTCGGCATGAACAATGAAGAAATGAAGCATATAATAACAAATAAACTTCAGGTGCTGCTGTCTGAGGCAGGGCAATCAAAGGTTTATGCACTGGTTTAGGAAAACAGCGGAGCTGCGGCTCCGTTTTTTTTTACAAAAACCCAAAAGACGGTCGAAGACCGTCTTTTGGGTTGTGTATTGAGGATGAGATATTTATATGATGTAGCTTTACGCTACACAATTGGATTATACAGTATTAAC
Source organism: uncultured Eubacteriales bacterium (assembly GCA_902803725.1). Taxonomy (GTDB): domain Bacteria; phylum Bacillota; class Clostridia; order Peptostreptococcales; family Anaerovoracaceae; genus UBA3738. Next base: position 20,485 of record CADCRD010000041.1, on the reverse strand, counting down.
TTCGAAAAGTCACATAAAATAATACAAAAAAAACAATTATTTTGTTGTGATTTTTTACATGTGCTTGATAAAGAACAATCAGAATATCAATGTTTTCCTATAGTGTTATGTGAGTCCTTTTTCAGGGGAATACACTTTTATTCCGGCTCAATTATCTTCTTCACCGGAGTCTGCACTGATGTCGATCCCTATATCGTTTCCGATGAGTTTGCCGAAAGTGATCGAGGAATCGCCGTATCTTGCACGTATCCTGTCCATAGCAAGATCGAGTTCACGCTGAGAAGTATGTTCATTGTCAGTTTCGCTGAGCATTTCCATCTGAACAGAATCATTAATACCGCTAAGACTGATCGCTGTAATTGTGATCAGCCTGACAGGCTCATTGATGTTCCATTCGTTCATGATGACAGTCATGGCAGCTTTTTTTATATCTGCGGAAGTATTACTGGGGAAGGGAAGCTGTGTCTGACGTGATATTACTTTCAGCTGAGGATTTTTTATCTCGACTTTTACACCTCCGGCCAAAAGCTGTTTGCTGCGCAGACGGGCACATACCTTGTCAGAGAGGGCAGTCACTGCCGTAATAATGTCCTCTTTACCTGAAATATCACGTCTGAAAGTAATACCGTGACCTAGTGATTTTGCACGGGAATGATCAGTATATCTCGCAACAGGTGAATCTTCCAGACCGTTGGCATATTCGTGCAGTGTTCGTCCCTGCTCGCCCAGCAGAGCTGAGAGAAGTTCTTTGTCTGAACCGGCAAGATCACCTATGGTGCGGATACCGCATTGTAAAAGTTTTTGAGTTGTCGCTTTTCCGCATGAAAACAGTTCTGAAACATGCAGCGGCCATAGTATTTCACGGAAATTATCATGGGTGATTACCGTTGTGGCATCCGGTTTCTTATATTCGCTTCCCATTTTAGCGAATATCTTGTTGAACGAAACTCCTGCCGACAAAGTCAGTCCGAAATCTCTTTTTACTTTATCGCGGATCTCATCCGCGATCGTTTTACCGTCGCCGAACAGCTTCAGGCTTGCAGTCACATCGAGCCAGGACTCGTCGATACTGAAAGGTTCGACCATATCAGTGTAGCTCAGGTAAATACCGTTGATGAGTTTAGATAAATGGCTGTACTTTTTGTGATGAGGAGGCAGGCAGATCAGACCGGGACATTTTTTTCTTGCCTGCTGTATAGTTTCAGCTGTAACAACGCCATAGCTTTTGGCAATATCATTTTTTGCAAGAATAATACCATGCCTGTTCTCCGGATTTCCGGAAACAGCCACGGGGAAGCCCTTCAGATCCGGGCGGCTGAGCAATTCGACCGATGCATAAAAACTGTTCATGTCACAGTGAAGTATCGTTCTTTCCATACATCAGATTATAACATGGATCAATTGGAAAAGATACACAAAAAAGAACAGAAGTTCATTTTTTGTTTGCCTTTATCTTGTATATATAGTATTATTATAGTCAGCATGTAGTTATCAATGATGCATATAGCATATTGTGCATACATAAAAGATATTATGTCAGTAACGAGTGCCTGAAAGACAGGTGAAAAGGAAGGTGAAGGAAATGGTATCTAAAAAGGTGAACAGAGTCATAACGTTTGCACTTACTGCTTCGCTGGTTATTATCATGGCAATGTTGGTTACGGGCAATGAAGTTTATGCCAAACAGAAGGTCATGAAGAGCGGGGATTTCAGATACACGATGGATCAGAAGGGCAGCGTGACCATTAAGGCCTACAAGGGCAAGAGCACAAAGGTCGAGATCCCCAATGCTATAAACAATCATATGGTTCGCACTATAGGCAGGAATGCTTTTAAAAATAAATCATTTATCAAAAAAGTAGTGTTGCCCTACGGTCTTAAAACGATCGATAAAAGCGCTTTTGAAGAATGCTATCAGATGAAAACAAAGCTGCCGGACGGTCTGAAGACGATCAGGAGGGGTGCCTTTTATTCCTGTGAGAATCTGGGCAAAATAAAACTGCCGGCATCGCTGAAAAGTATCGGTGATCATGCTTTTTATGAATGTGGCATAAAGACCGTAGTCATTCCAAACAAAGTCAGAAAAGTTGGTGAGTATGCTTTTGATTCAGCGGAGACACTGACGCTGGGCAAGGCCTATAAAGCATGGAACTGGAAGAGTTTTGCAACAGACCGCAATGTGCTGTCGCTGAAGAAGATAAAAGTGAATTCCAAGAATAAGTTTTTCTCGGTGAAAAAAGGTGTTCTCTATGACAAAAAGAAGACTCATCTCGTATTTGCAAACTGCGCAGCAGACGGTAAAGTCAGCCTTCCGGCATCAGTGCGTGTAATTGATCCTGATGCTTTAACCTCTTGCGAAGTGACTGCATTAAGGCTCAATGACGGTCTTGAAACGATATCGGATCACGCATTCACGGAGGTTGAAGGAATCGATACTCTTTCTGTCCCCAGTACTGTGAACTTTCTGGGGAGATCTTCGCTGTGTACATCGGCTGAGAAACTCATTTTAGAGACCAGGCTGCTTACGAAAAACAGTATCAGAGGATGCCTGAAAGATTCAAATATCAAAACAATCAGCGTCCAGGTAGGAAGTGAATCGTCCAACAATAAATATATCAAAAAATACAAAAATATCTTCACAAAGAAGATAACCAAGAGTACAAACAAACTTGTTTTTGAGTGACCGCCCTGTTCACTTTTTAATAATCAAAAGAGGCTGCCTGCAATTCCGGCAGTCCTTTTTGCTGCAGAAGGGCAGTCCATTCGTCAGCCTTAATGCAATATGCGTTCTGAACAGATAGTGTTATAATCAATTAAAACGGAGAAAAGCAGATGAAAACGAAAAGAATACTTAAACTGATGATCGCAGCGGCTATTGCTGCAGTGTTGCTCTTATCGTTTTCGGCATGCGGCGATGAAAAGGAAACGACACAGAGTGCAGATCTCAGCGATGCTGACATTCAGGTACTGATGGAACAGGTGGCAGCATCCGAACAGGAGAAACAATACACAGGACTCCCGGATCAAGTGTTTGCGACAGCTGAAGTATTTGGGGTCGACAGGGATGATGACAAGGGAACTGCTTATGTAAGACTGAGCACCGCTGAGTACGTGACATTGAAAGACAGATCCTATTTAATGGCAGGTTCTGAAGGAGAAGCGATCATCAAATTCAAATACTCAGAAAACGGACCGAAATTATCAAAAGTCGAATGGAGCGCTGACGGCAGTGAACACGACCCCTGGATGAATGAAAATTTCCCTGAAAAATATCTGGAAAAGGCCGGTAGATTCGAAGCATATGGTAAAGACGGAAGGAGCAGGCTGTCAGAAAGACTGGATAAGGAAGCCGAAAAAGCTATGAGTGTTCCTGTGGAAAAGGAACTTGAGCTCACTATCGATCAGGATAAAGGCACCTATGAGATCGTAAAGACAAAGGAAAGCGGCAGCCCTGAAAATGATGATTACAAATTTGAGACCGAAACAGTTGAGCAGGGAAAGCTCAGCGAAGTATAGCCGTACATCATGAGGACCAGATCATAAAGGGGTTTTATCTTGCCGGCTGAACAGAAGTATTGATAACAGAACCAGAACCACACCTGTGATATTTTCTGCTCTTATGGTTTCTCCGAACACAAATGTTCCGATCAGAGTTGCCACTATCAGCTCTACCGATGCTATGACAGGAACTTTGCTGATCTGTTTTATTTTCGAAAGAGCTTTGAAATAGAATACGTATGCCAGTGCTGTCGGAATCAGTGCATAAAGAAATCCGTATAATAATATTTTTGTATTAAATGGGTCTGTAACCGTTGCCCATGGATGGCTTGTCAGAACAACAAACAATGTTCCGAAAAGCATATTATATGCAGCAACTGCATATGGAGATGACTTTTCTTCCATGGCAATTCTTCCAAATACAGCAGACATCCCATATCCGAATCCTGCGCCTATTCCGATCAAGACTCCGGAAAGGACAATGTGAGTACTGCCAAGATCTCCTCCGGTCGCTGTCAGCGAGCATCCTAAGATATTGACCAGCAGAGCCAGCCACTTTGCTCCTGAAATGTTTTCTCTGAATAAAATCAAAGATGATACTGCGGTAAAAACCGGTGCAGTGTAAAGTAAGACAGAAGCTACGGCCATGCCGTTAGTATTGATCGACATGCTATAGAGTATGTTGTATAGTCCGCTGCTGACAGTTCCCAGCAGGATGCATGAAATCAGCGTCTTTTTACCTATCAGTAAGGCTTTCGGACCTTCAAAGATAATGGTCATTAATGTAAGAAGGAACAGTCCGAACAGAAGTCTGATAAAGCTGGTGTACTGTGCGGAGGAACCGGCTGATTCCATCAGCTTTACGTACAGCCCTATAGTACCCCAAAGACAGCCGGATATGAATATTGAGATAAAACTCTTTGATTCAGAATTCATGTTAAATAATCTTTTTATATATTTCAATACTTGTAAACGAGAGGTGCAAGTTTACGAGCTATTTTATAAACCGGACCTTCCAGTACTTTTCGCGCTCTTTTTAATTCATCTCTGATGGCGATCCCCTGAGGGCAATGGTTTTCACACTTCCCACAGCCGACACAGTTGCCCGCGGCAGTCACATCTTTGCGAAGAGTGGTGCACATCATGTATTCTTTTTCGGCAGTGAAAAAACCATCCACATAGCGGTTGTTATAAGCGGCAAATGTACCCGGTATATCTACATTAGCCGGGCAGGGCATGCAGTAACGGCAGCCTGTACATGGGACTTTAGTCTTGCTTCTGATGATGCTTATGACGTCCTGCAGCAGCTGATGCTCTTCGTAAGTCATGCATCCTGCGTCCGCATCAGACGCAGCCGCACAGTTCTCATCTACCATCTCCAGTGAATTCATTCCGGATAATACGCACATGATACCGGGCTGATCCCATAGCCATCGCAGTCCCCATTCGGCAGGGGACCGTGAAGAACCGCGAGAATTCCGGCAACCGAATTTACAGAAAAGCTCTTCGGCTTCTTTCGGAAGGTCGTGCGCAAGTTTGCCGCCGCGCAGGGGTTCCATGATCACGATGGGTATGCCTTTTGAAACGGCATGATCGTAGCCGGTACGCCCGGCCTGTGAATGCTCGTCATAATAATTGTACTGGATCTGGCAAAAGTCCCAGTCCCAGGCATCCAACAGCTCGCAGAATTTATCTGAATTACCGTGATAGGAAAAGCCGATCTGACCTATCTGACCTTTTTCCTTTTTTTCGGTGATCCATTCCACAGCGCCCAGCTCCCTGATGCGTTCCCAGCTCTTCACATCATTGAGCATGTGCATGAGGTAGTATTCCACGTGATCAGTACGCAGGCGTTCTAACTGTTCATTGAAATATTTGTCAAAATCATCTCTTGTCCTGAGAAAATAATGGGGCAGTTTCGTAGCGATCCGCACCTGGTTCCTGATCCCGTTGCTTTCAAAGATGCGGCCGATCAGCATTTCGCTTCCCTGATATATGTAGGCTGTATCATAATAATTGACACCGGCCTTAAAGGCGGCCATTATCTCTCTTTCAGCCTTACTGTAATCTGTCACCGGACCATGACCTGTAAAACGCATACAGCCGAATCCCAGGATGGATACGTCGTTTCCATGTTTATCTTTTCTGTATTTCATTTGAATCACCTGAACACATTATATCATATTATCGCAAAGCGGAAGCAATGCGCTTAAATGTGCCTGCTCTGATTAAGTATAAGCGAGAGATACTGCATTAGCAGATGATTACTCCCCAATCATTCTCTTAAACATGTTATAATATAAAATATATTGTGTATATGCTGAAATCGGTTTATTTGCGAAAGGATCAAAAAGAGATGTTTAAAATTATATTGATCGGCGCGTTGATAATTGCGTTTACTGCATGGATGTTCTGGCTGGAGTCCGGCAGCGGAACTTATCAGAATCATCAGGGCAGCTGTCTGAATGATGAAATTTACGGAGATGACAGTAACAGGGCAGGAGATGTCGATGAAGGAGAATCGCCATGATAAGCTGCTGTTGAGCAGTTATTATCCGGCGGATCAGGAAATCGGCAGAAATCACGGATCTGTATGATCAAAACGGAGGTATAAACGATGAAAATGGCGCATGTGACGATTCGGACGAATCGTTTTGAAGAAGAGATAAATTTTTATGAACAAGTTGCCGGCATGACGATCCAGAGGGATATGAGGCCGGATGCAGATCTGGTTTTTCTGGCAAATGCAGCGGGCGAAACGAGTATTGAGATAATCAATGATCCCGATGCTGCAGAAGCGGGAAACAGCAATCTGTCCATAGGCTTTGAAACGGATGATGTTGTGAAACTCCGGGGAGAACTGTCGGCAGCCGGCTATGATGTGACGCCTGTGTTTTTTCCGATGCCCGGCGTAAAGTTCTTTTTCGTAAAGGATCCGGCAGGAGTTTCAGTGCAGTTCATCTGAAAGGAGGGTAAAAAGAAAATGAGCAGTGTGTATGATTTTACAGTAAAGGACAGAAGCGGCAATGAAGTTTGTCTTGATGAATACAGGGGCAAAGTGCTGCTGATAGTCAATACAGCCACAGGATGTGGATTCACTCCGCATTATGATCCGATGGAAGCAATGTATAGTGAGCTTAAGGACGAGGGCTTTGAAATACTGGATTTTCCGTGCAATCAGTTTGCCAATCAGGCTCCGGGCAGCGATGATGAGATCCATGAATTCTGCACTTTGAAGTTCGGTACTGAATTTCCGCAGTTCGCAAAGATCGATGTGAATGGAGAGAATGCAGATCCGCTGTTTGCTTATCTTGCGACAGAAAAACCGTTTGAAGGATTCGGCAAGGGTGTGAAAAATGCAGCGCTTAACAAATTTGCGGAAAAGAATAACAAGGCCTTTGGCGATAAGGCTTATATAAAATGGAATTTCACAAAATTTCTCATCGATCGTGAAGGCAGTGTCATAGCAAGGTTTGAGCCTACAGCCGATATGGATATTGTTAAGAAAGCAGTTAAAAAAGCACTGTGATGAGAAATCTATAATTAAAAAAACGACAAGCGGGGAAGGCAGTTTTTATGGAATACAGAAGATTTGACGATATGATAATAGCAAGGATCGATAAAGATGAGGAAATCATGGAGGTGGTTAAAAAAATCGCAGAATCTGAGAACATCAGACTTGCAAGCATTACGGCAATAGGTGCGACAGATGACTTTACTGTTGGCATCTTTGACCGTAAAAAAGGCGATTATAAAAAGATACATTTCACAGGGGATCACGAGATAACCGGTATTCAGGGCAGTATCACGACGATCGGCGGCAAATTCCGCGGACATATGCATATAACATGTTCAAATCCTGACGGTGATGTCGTAGGCGGACATATGCTGAAGTCGAATGTCAGTCTGACCTGCGAGATGTTCATCAGGATCATCGACGGCTGTGCTGACAGAAGACATGATGATGATCTTAATATCGATACATTGTATTTTCAATGATTTAAGGCAGGAGGGTTGCGCAATGATAACTTACAGCAATACACATGATTTTAAGGCGGCAGATCTGAAGCAACTGTTTCTTTCTGTGGATTGGTCTTCCGGACATTATCCTGAAAGACTGGCCATTGCAATGAAAAATTTTAAAAGCGTCTTTTCTGCATGGGATGATGACAGACTTGTCGGTATGGTCTGTGTCATGGACGACGGAGTAATGAATGCTTACATACATTATGTGTTGGTGGATCCTGAATATCATGGACAGGGAATCGGTCATGAACTGATGAGAAAAATGAAAATGAAATACAAAGATTATCTGCGCATCATCGTGATAGCTTATGATAAAGAAACGGATTTTTATAAATCATGCGGATTTGAGGGTGCAGAAGATAAAAAAGCGATGTTCATAACTGAATTGTGGACCTGATGCCCGGAGCCGGTAAAAAAGCCATTATATCATTTGTACTGAAATAGATACAGAACGGTGTTGAATATGACTGCGGGCGCGGGTATAATGGAATCATACAATAAAGCAATAAAAGAAAGGACGAACCAATGAATAATATTCTGGTTTGTGTCACACAGCAGAAGAAATGTGAACGCCTCATCAAATACGGAAAGGAACTGGCTGAGGGCTCCGGCGGAGAGATGATAGTCGTTCATATCGCTCAGTATTCTCTGGATCAGCTGGCTGATTCAGATGCAGCAGAGTCTTTGGAATATTTATACCAGAAGGCTGTGCAGTATGATTCGAACTTTATTATAGTAAGATCGGGTAATGTTCCGGCTACACTCGCGAGTATGATCGCGAAGAACAACGTTACAAAAATTGTTATGGGTCAGACTCGTAAAGCAGATATTAATAACAGCACTATCAATGCTTTTGAAGGATTTTTGCATGACGATGTAGAAGTGATCGTAGTTCCTGAAGATATTGATTCTGATAATGCCCTGTGATATTGCCTGAATAGTGTTGCTGTTATAATATTATATGGGTTACAGATAACAAGGATACTGTAGATATGTATGATGTTTGTATTATAGGCGGAGGAGCAGCAGGGATGGTTTGTGCTGTTACAGCTGCGAGCCGCGGGAAAAGTGTCGTGATAATTGAAAAGAATCAGGCGCTTGGTAAAAAAATCTGCGCTACCGGAAACGGCAGATGTAATATTTCGAATTCCAATTGTGAAAATGCCGCCAAGGTGCTGGCATTTTTCAATTCTCTCGGACTTGTAACAAAGACTGAGAATGAAGGACGTATTTATCCTGCGTCGAATCAGGCGGCAGATGTTGTTTTTTTGCTGGAAAAAAGACTGAATGCTCTTGGTGTACAGGTGATGTGCGGATGCGCTGCGGATTGGGCGGCGAAGAAAAAGAATGGATTTGAGGTCTCATGCGCAAGCAGACAGATCCGCTGCCGCAGCCTTGTTCTGGCTGCCGGAGGCAAGGCTGCACCGCAATTTGGCACGACAGGAGATGGTTATTCTCTGGCTCTGTCCCTTGGCCACAGTATCAGCAAACCGATCCCTGTTTTGACTGCGATAGAAACAGTGGAGGATATCTCACATCTGAAAGGTGTCAGAGTGGCAGCAGAGTGTTCGCTTACCAGAAAGGGCGAAACTGTGTTCAGAGAAACAGGAGAAGTTCAGTTCACGGATTACGGTCTTTCAGGTATATGTATTTTCAATATGAGCAGACATTTGCTGTTGTCCGAAGACATTGAATTTACGGATTACAAGGTGCGTCTTGACTTCGGAGAGCCCTTCTTTCAAAGAAGGGCGCGGAGTGATTTTTTGAAAATGCTGAAAGACAGATCTGGAATGCCCGGTTTTCGAAATAAGGATCTGCTGCGCAGTATAGTGCCTCAGGCACTGGCAAAAGATATTGTAATACGTGCCGGAATGGATCCCGTGCAGATTCAGACAGGCAATATGACAGATATAATGAACAGTTTTTGCAATTGGACTGTGACGGTCAAAGGGGCCAAAGGATGGAAGATGGCACAGTGCACAAAGGGCGGAGTTGTTCTCGATGAGATAGATATGGAAACGATGGAGTCAAAAATGTGCAGCGGACTGTATTTAGCGGGAGAACTGATAGATTATGATGGCCCGTGCGGCGGATACAATCTGCAGAACGCCTGGGAAACGGGGCTGCGCGCGGGAGAAAACGTTTGATTTAAATAATTAATATGTACAGAATACACGAAGTAAAACTGAAGATCGGACAGGACAGGGACATGATCCCTGATATGGTGAGAAAAAAGCTGGATCAGCGTGATCTTGTAATGAAAAATATCCGCATTGTCCGTGAATCGGTCGATGCCAGAAACAAGGGCAATATCAGAAAGGTATATACGGTCGATTTTGATGCGAATATGGATCTGGATCTGCCCGTGGCACCGGATCTTGCTTATGAAGTTATCAGACCAAAAAGAGAGTTTAAAAGGCCTGTGATAGCAGGTTTCGGACCATGTGGTATTTTTACGGCTCTTGTTCTGGCGCAGGCAGGGATGAGGCCGATCGTAATAGAACGTGGCAAAAGTGTTGAGGCGCGTACAAAGGATGTGGAAAGATTCTGGAGCACAGGCATCCTTGATACGGAATCAAATGTTCAGTTCGGAGAGGGAGGAGCAGGAGCTTTTTCTGACGGCAAACTCACGACTGGAATCAAAGACCCGAGGATCAGAAAGGTGCTGGAGGAACTATGCACAGCCGGCGGCGGTGAAGAGATCCTTTATAAGAATCGTCCGCATATTGGTACTGACGTTCTCAGAACAGTCGTTGCAAATATACGGGGCAAGATAACAGAACTGGGTGGAGAGATCCGCTTTGGTTGCAGGATGACAGATTTTGTGACAGAAAAAAGCAGTTCTGCAAGAGATCATCGCATAAGGAGCGTTATCATCAATGACAGTGAAGAGCTTGTTACAGACGACCTGGTAATTGCTGTAGGACACAGCGCAAGAGATACATTTGAGATGCTTGCGGCGAAGGGTATCTTTATGGAGCAAAAGCCATTTTCCATTGGTGTCAGGATACAGCATCCGCAGTCGCTTATAAACCGGGCTCAGTACGGAGACCCTGATCTTGCCGGGATCCTCGGACCAGCCGAATACAAGCTGTCGCATCATTTAAAGAATGGCCGTGGTGTTTACACATTTTGTATGTGCCCGGGTGGTGAGGTCATCAGAGCTTCGTCAGAAGAGGGCGGTGTAGTCACAAATGGTATGAGCTACAATGCGCGTGACGGCAGGTTCGCCAACAGCGGGTTGTTGTGTGATGTACGGACTGAAGATTTCGGCAGCAGTGATGTGCTGGCCGGAGTTTGGTTCCAGAGAAAATATGAACAGATCGCTTATGAAATATCCGGCTCGTATGATCTTCCTGAGACACAATGGGGCGAATTCAAAAACTCGCCGGTCATGAAGTGTCTGCCTGATTTTGCCGGCGAGGGCATTATTGAGGCTATGCCATATTTGGGGCGCAGGCTCAATGGTTTTGATGATCCGCGCAGCATGATGTTTGCTGTCGAAACGCGCAGTTCGTCTCCCGTTAGATTCCCGCGTGATGAAAAACTGATGTCGAATGTCTTCGGGATATATCCGGGCGGTGAGGGAGCAGGTCATGCAGGAGGGATCGTTTCGGCTGCAGTCGACGGTATAAAGATCGCAGAAGCGATAGCATCTCGCTATATTTGATGATGTGAATCAAAAATGAGCACCTTTTGTGTGCTCATTTTCTGCAATTTGCTATTCTATCTTAGTAAGTGTCCAGGACGATGAGTCAGTCACGGCCTTGCCCTCAATGATCAGCTCATCATTTTTGAGTGTCCCGACATAAGCCGTATCACCTTTGTCGTTTTGTATCTCGATAGTTGTTTCGCTGACAGGCGCCCATGTGCCGGAAAGATCATATTTGCCAAGATTGCCGTTAACTTCACCTGATTTATCAAGTACAAATTTAAGATAATCAGCAGATCCTTTATCTTTTACTGAACTTGTGTGCCATGTACCTGTAAAAGGTGAATCAGCAGTTATTTCGAGATGCTTTGGATCATCTCCTTTGTTGTTATGGACGATCAGCACAACTGCTCCGACGAGCAGCAAAGCCATTATCGTCATGGATATCATTAATTTTTTTGCGTTCATTTTTCTGTTTACTAATGCTTGTATATATTATTTCAGAAGACTCGTTCCTGTCATTTCCGGAGGGATATCAATGCCCATTGCATCCAGCATAGTCGGAGCGATGTCAGCAAGTTTGCCGCCGTCTTTCAGTTCTCTGCTGTCGTCTGCGATATGAATAAACGGCACAGGATTGAGTGAATGTGCGGTTATGATCTCATCATGAGGGCCAATCATTGTATCGGCGTTCCCGTGGTCTGCGGTCAGGAATATCTGGCCGCCTTTGGCGAGTATGCTCTTTGTTATTCTGTCGACACAAACATCCAGCGCTTCGATGGCTCTGACCGCGGCCTGCATCACACCTGTGTGTCCTACCATATCAGCATTTGCAAAATTCAGTATGATAACATCATATTTGTCTGATTCTATCGCTTCCAGAACTTTATCGGTCACGATATATGCACTCATCTCCGGCTGAAGGTCATATGTGGCGACCTTAGGGGAGGGTACGAGTATCCTGTCTTCATTGTTGTTGGGTTCCTCAACGCCGCCGTTGAAGAAGAATGTAACATGAGCATATTTTTCTGTTTCTGCGATGCGCAGCTGACTGAGACCCAGATCTGATATATATTCACCAAATGTATTGTCATAGTGCTCCGGCGGATAGGCGATCAGAACATTCGGCATTGTTGCATCATACTGCGTCATGCATACATAACACAGATCATTGACCGTCTTTTTACGCTCAAAACCATCAAAATCCGCATCGGTAAAGGCACGTGTGATCTCTCTGGCTCTGTCCGGTCTGAAATTGAACATGATCATCGCGTCGCCGTCACACACTATGTTTTTTTCATCAAGTACGCATGGCACAAGAAATTCGTCATCTATCTTGCGGCTGTAGGAGTTTTTAATGGCTTCTTTAGGTGTTGCGGCAGTATCTCCAACGCCAAGAGTCATTGCATCATATGCTTTGCTGATACGATCCCACCGTTTGTCTCTGTCCATTGCGTAATATCTTCCGCTGATCACGCCGATCCTGCCGATCCCTGCCTTTTTTATGTATGCTTCAAGTTCATTCGTATAAGTCAGAGCGCATCTGGGCGGTACGTCGCGTCCATCGAGGAAACAGTGGATCACAACATCTTCAACGCCTTTCTTCTTCGCAAGGTCGATCAGGGCAAAAAGATGTGTGATGTGTGAGTGTACGCCGCCGTCAGAAAGCAGTCCGAGCAGGTGAAGTGCTGAGCCGTTCTTTTTAACATGATCTATGGCCTTGTTGAAGGCCTCGTTGTCAAAAAAAGACTCATCTTCAATATGATTTGTGATATTTGTAAGCTCCTGATAGATGATTCTTCCTGCACCGATATTGAGGTGTCCCACTTCTGAGTTTCCCATCTGTCCGTCAGGAAGACCTACAGCCATACCGCTGGCCTGAAGGCTGGTCATCGGGTAATTTTTCATCAGAGCATCTATATTAGGCTTGCTGGCCTGCGCAATAGCATTTCCGTGCGTTTCCGGATTCAGTCCGAAACCGTCCAGAATCATCAGCATCGTTGGTTTTTTAGAAATATTCACTGTCCTGCACCTCTTTTCTTTCATGATTATTGCTATTATAACACAATCTGTGGGCTAGTGTGCGGGTTATTGTTTTGAAAGCATTTTCGGATGCTGAATGGATCATAATAATATTAATAAAAAATTATTATTACTGTTTTAATGTTATAATATTATGGCCATGGAAGGGGATAACATATGAATTGGACAGAAAAACAAAAAGAAGTAATTGATTCGAACGGCAGTGATCTTCTTGTCGCAGCGGCGGCAGGCTCAGGAAAGACTGCTGTTCTGGTCGAACGCATAAAGAGACTGATCATAGAAGAAAAAAAGGATATTGACCGTTTTCTGGTCGTGACGTTTACCAGGGCAGCGGCCTCGGAAATGAAGGAAAAGATAGCAGATGCACTGATCAGTCAGGCCGGGGATGATCCTGATACTGCGGAAGAAATGCAAATACAGCTCGAAAAGCTCGGCGAGGCATGGATCAGTACGTTTGATTCATTCATTATAGATATTGTAAGGCAGTATTTTTATATAATCGACATTGAACCTGACCTTGAGATCTGCTCCCCTGAAGATGCGGCTCTGATCAACATTGAATCAATGGATGAGACATTTGACAGACTTTACGCGGAAGGCCGGGAAGAAGTGATCCGTTTTCTGGATGCTTACAGCAGTCCGAAGAGCGATAAAATGCTGAAGGAAAAGCTGATGGATCTGTATGACAGTCTTCGCGCCATGCCGGGATGTCTCGATTGGCTGGAAGAGAGTATCAGAAAACTGAAAATTGACAAGGAAGATCTCAAGTCAGGAGCCATGATGGATCAGCTGCTGCAAACAGTAGGTAAAAATGCCCGAAAGGCAGCCGGGCTGCTGGAAGAAGCATATGAGATCCTCGATCTGAACGGGATCGCCAGCCAGGCGAAGCGTGCGTCAGAAGAGCTGGAGCAGGTGGAAAGATGCACACGATTCAGAGATTTTGAAGAAGCATGTGAATTGTTTGGATCAGTGACATTTCCCAGAATATCGGTCGCAAAATCTGAAAAAGAAGATTATGAGCTGATAAAAAAAGATTACACGAGCAGACGGGATAATGCTAAAAAGATCATCAGCGATACAAAGGAAATGTATCTCGGATCATTGAATGATGCCGTCAGCAGGATAAATGCAACAGCTCCTTTTGCGAGTACTCTTTTGAGTATATTGAAAATGTATGAGCAGATCAGTATAGAAAAAAGACTTGATAAGGGGCAGATGGACTTCTCAGATGCCAGTCATTTTGCGCTGGAAATACTGAAGAATAAAGATGCAGCTTCTGAGATCCGTGACAGATTCGATTATATTTTTATTGATGAATACCAGGACAGCAATTATATACAGGAGGCTATAATATCGTCCATCAAGAAAGAGAACAATCTGTTCATGGTCGGAGATATAAAGCAGAGTATATATGGCTTCAGGCTGGCTGAACCGGATATTTTCAGGGACAGATATAAAAGATATGCTTTATATGCTGATGAAGGTATTGGCAGGAAAATTGATCTTAATACTAATTTCCGCAGCAAGCAGAGCGTCATAGATACTGTAAATGACCTTTTTGGTCATATAATGCCTGATTATGATGAAGATGCGATGCTTTATAAAGGGGATGCTTATGAAGGCCCGATAGTGCATAAGAGTGAGATGCATATAATTGATAAGCAGGCAATTCTGGACAGTGTGCAAACAGATCCATTCAATATTAATGATGCCGCAGATCTTAATGAACTGAAAAAACTTAAAAATATTGAATATGAAGCTCATCTGGCTGCCCGTCTTATAAAGGAAAACCTTGGCCGCAAAATATATGATTCAAAGACAGGGGAGGAACGGCCTGTCAGAAAAAAAGATATCGTTATTCTCCTGAGGTATGCAAAAAACAGGGCAGACAAGGTATATGACATTCTGATGCAAAACGGCATCGAAGCTATCATTGATGATAATAGCGGATATTTTGATTCAGTTGAGATCGAAACGCTGTCAGATATGCTGCGAGTGATAGATAACAGGCATCAGGATATTCCGCTGCTGTCGGTTTTGAGATCCGGTATTTTCGGCTTCACCATCGATGAACTGATAAAGATAAGACTGTACGACACAGAAGGAGATTTTTTTGATTGCCTGAACAGTTTTGCTGCTGCAAAAGGAGAGAGCGAACAGGGGAGTAACACAGACAGAAGCGATATTGAACTCAGAGCGAAGGCTGCTGAAACCATTGATAAGATCAACAGCTGGTCAGAGCGCTCGGTGTATATGACAACTGATGAACTGCTCTCTGAAATAATCAGCAGCAGCGGATATTATGCTTATTCGGGCGCACTTTCCGGCGGACTGCAGCGGCAGGCAAATATCAGACAGTTTATCGAAAAAGCAGCTGAATTTGACAGCAAAGGAAACGGCACGATCTTCAGCTTCCTGAAATATCTTGATGTCATCAGACAGAATACAGATTCATCGCAGGCTCAGATCTCTGATGACAGCGATGATGCAGTCAGGATATTGACGATACACAAGAGCAAGGGTCTTGAATTTCCGGTCGTGATAGTCTGCGGACTGGGAGAGACTTTCCGCAAAGAAAAAACTGATGCTCCGGGAATCTGGCATAAGGATCTGGGCTTTGCGATGCGGTGCGTAGACCTTGAGCATCATTGTTATTATAACACTCTGCTGCAGCGACTGATCATTGACAAAAAAAATCAGGATAATCTTGATGAGGAGATCAGAGTGCTGTATGTTGCATGCACGAGAGCGAAGGAAAAGCTGATCCTTCTGGGCACAAGAGGCAATGCAAAAAGTACGGAGGCCTCTTATCTGAATATTCTTGAACCGGTGATCGACAGAAAGATCACTGAAGTAAAAGAATATGCTGATAATTCGGCAGATGAAATATTTGGTAATGATGTAGTCAGTCCGGAAAAAGACTCTGAGACACAGAAAAGAGATTCTGACATTTTTGATCTTAAGATGAACAGACCTCCTGAGAATAATGATGTAAATAAAAGAGTCGTTCAGATGCTGGATTTTCGTTACCCGCATGAGACTGAGCTTGAGGTCAAATCAAAGTATTCAGTAAGCGAACTGAATGCAGGCGATGACCTTCATATAGAGCTGAAAAGGCCGGGCTTTGCCATGAAGGATCAAAGCATTGGCGGGGCAGCCTTTGGGACTCTGATGCATTTTGTAATGGAAAGGCTCGATTTCAATAAGGTGTTTGAGGCATTAGGATATGCCGTGGGATCTTCGGGTGCATCCAGTCCAGCTGTGAAGAGCAGGGCGAGGGAGTGCATCGAGGATTGTGTTCAAATGCTGGTTCAGGAGAATGCGATTTCAGAGAAGGAAGCTGATGCCGTAAACGTGGACAAGATCATCCGATTCTTTGAAAGCAGTTTGGGAAAACGCATAGCTGCAGCTGAAGAACTGCATAAAGAAAAACCATTTAACATTCTCCACGAAAAGGACGGTCATGAAATCATCGTTCAGGGAATCATTGACTGCTATTTTATCGAAGAAGATGACACAAAAGAGGGTGAGCAGAGCAAGCATATAGTGCTGTTGGATTATAAAACAAATTACAATACAGAAGGCATAGAGGATATTTACAGGGAACAGCTGTCGCTGTATAAGGAGGCGCTTGAAAAATCAACAGGTCTGAAAGTCTCAGAAAGCTACCTGTATCTGTTCTCCGAGGACAGAGCTGTAATTGTTGATGCAGATAATTAAAGTTTTGGAAATATGAAAAAGACCGGTGAAGAACACCGGTCTTTTTTGTTAGTCTAATTCAGTTTCGGATTATTTAATCCTGAGCTTATACAAGACCCTGAGCCATCATTGCTTCTGCAACTCTTTCGAATCCGGCAATGTTACCACCCTGTACCAGAGCGTTCTTGTTGCCATAGTATTTTTCGCCAGCGTTAGCACAAGCATTGTAGATGTTGATCATGATTTCGTGCAGCTGCTCATATACAGCTTCGTGCTGGAACTTAGTATGACCAGCATTCTGTCCCATTTCGATGCAGGAGCAAGCAACGCCGCCAGCATTAGCAGCCTTAGCCGGACCAACAGCTGTAAGGTTATCCATGAGGTAAACGAGAGCATCGTTAGTTGTAGGCATGTTAGCGCCTTCGCAGTAGAATTTGCATCCTGATTCAACGATGTTCTTAGCGTCTTCCATGTGAACGTCATTCTGCATAGCGCAAGGAATGAACAGGTCAACTTTAACATCGAAGTCCTGGCATACTCCCCAAGGCTTTTTGCCTTCGATGAACTTAGCGTTCGGGAATTTTTCTGCATAAGGTGCGCAGATGTTCTTGCCGCTTCCTCTGAGCTCGAGGAGGTAATCAACCTTTTCCTGTGTGCAGATGCCATCCGGGTCATAGATGTATCCATCCGGACCTGAAATTGTTACGCACTTAGCTCCGAGTTCCCAAAGTTTCCAAGCAGCACCCCAGGCAACATTACCGAAACCGGAAATACCGCAAACTTTGCCCTTCATTTCTTCTCCGTTAGCCTTCAGCATTTCTTCAGCATACCATACGATACCGAATCCTGTAGCTTCAGCTCTTCCGAGAAGACCACCGTAAGGAATTCCTTTACCTGTGAGAACGCCTTCATATCTGTCAACGATTCTCTTGTACTGTCCGAACAGATATCCGATTTCTCTGCCGCCAACACCGAGGTCACCAGCCGGAACGTCTGTGTTCGGTCCAATGTGTCTGTAAAGCTCTGTCATAAATGCCTGGCAGAATCTCATGATTTCAGCATCAGATTTGCCGTTCGGATCAAAGTCTGAACCACCTTTGCCGCCGCCGATCGGAAGACCTGTCAGTGAGTTCTTGAAGATCTGCTCGAATCCGAGGAACTTGATGATGCCCGGATATACGTTCGGAGCAAATCTCAGACCACCTTTGTAAGGTCCGATAGCGCTGTTGAACTGATATCTGTAGCCCTTGTTAACCTGTACTTTGCCGTTGTCATCTACCCAAACAACTCTGAAAGTAACGCCTCTTTCAGGCTCAGTCAGTCTTTCAAGAAGTGCACATTCTTCATATTCCGGGTGCTGTTCGATAACCGGAACGAGTGAAGTCAGTACTTCTTCAACAGTCTGGTGAAATTCAACTTCGCCAGGGTTCTTAGCAATACATTCATCGATGCATTTCTGAACATAATTAGACATTTTAGTTACGCTCCTTTTTTCAAAAAATGTTTTTGAGAAATAAGTAAAATTTGCTGTTAAAAATATATCACATTGTTAGACAATATTCAATACATTTACGACAAATTAGTAATTTCTATCATATTTGATTTTGGCTGTTGATAAAAACTCTGTTTTTGCGTTATAATTAAGAGCTTGATTTCATATTTTCTTTTTTTTACAGGGAAGTCAGCGTTAATAATTCGTTAATAAAAAGACAAAAAAGTCGTACCATACAGTCAATATGTGAGTATCAGTATTGTCATGTTGGGCCCGGAAAGGAGGTGCGGCGTGGAAGAAAAAAAAGAATTCGAAGAGATCCAGGAAACCGTTCTGGAATTATTAGAAGAAAAAAAGTACACGGCCGCCCGGAATGAACTGCTTTTGCTCAATGCAGCGGATATTGCTGAAGTAATGACAGAAGTGATCGACGAAATCAGCCTGGATGCTGCCATCATAGCGTTCAGAATGCTGCCAAAGGATATTTCCGTCGATGTTTTTTCATATATGTCAACAGAAGACCAGGTCGAGATAATCAACGGGATCACTGACCGTGAGATCAATTACATAATCGATGAGCTTGACTTTGACGATAAGATAGACGTTCTTGAAGAACTGCCGGCCAATCTGGTCGACAAGATCCTTGAAAAAACGCCCAGGCACGAGCGAAAACAGATAAATACCTTCCTTAATTATCCTGAAAACTGTGCCGGCGCTCTCATGACGCCAGATTATATCAGTCTCAGGCGTGATATGACAGTCAGACAGGCAATGGACTATATTAAAAAGGTAGGGATGGATCGTGAGACTATCTATACCTGTTATATCAAGGACGAAGGAAGAAAGCTTCAGGGCATTGTATCGCTGAGAACTCTCGTTATCAGTGATGATGATATGCATTTGTCAGAGATCATCAGAAAAGATGTTGTCAGCGTAAACGTTTACGAAGACCAGGAGGAAGTATCCGAGATGTTCCAGAGATATGGCTTTCTGGCCATACCTGTAGTGGATAATGAGGACAGGATAGTAGGTATCGTTACGATGGACGATATATTCGAGGTCATCGAAGAAGAAACGACTGAGGATATCGAGAGAATGGCCGGAGTTGTAGACAGCACCACGACAGAATATCTTGACACTCCCGTTTCGCAACAGGTAAAGAGCCGCCTGCCATGGCTGTTCTTCCTGATGCTCTCATATATAGCCACAGGTGCCATTATTTCGCATTTTGAAATGGGACTCCAGGCAGTAATATGTCTCGTCGCTTATATGCCGATGCTGATGGGCACGGGCGGCAATTCAGGATCTCAGTCCGCTACGCTGATAATACGAAGCATTGGTGTAGGGGATCTGGATGTGCAGGACTTTTTGAGGGTACTGTGGAAGGAATTTCGTGTAAGCGCTATCATTGGGATCTGTCTGTCGCTGTTCACATTCTTCCGTGTTTTCTTTGAACAGCGAAATGATCCTGATCATTTCGCGATTGCACTGACTGTCAGTTTTGCGATGCTGCTGATCGTTGTTATCGCAAAATGCATCGGAGGTATGCTGCCTTTGCTTGCAAAAAAAATAGGGATAGACCCTGCGCTTATGGCAAGCCCGATGATTGCTTCGATGACAGACATGGTGTCAGTAACCACTTACTTCACACTGGCTACCATTATCCTTGGAATATGATCTGTCATCAGTGATAAAGCTGAAACCAGAGCGATCAAAAAAGAAAAATAACCAAATAAAAATTTGGCAGACATAGTATATATTAAAAAATGGAACAAATAACAAAGGAAACAGTAAGGAAAAAGCTTAGCGTCATAAGAAGAGCAGATGATGCGAACAAATCGGATCTTGGTCATCTTCTGATATGCGCAGGAAGTTACGGCATGGCCGGAGCTGCGGTGATGTGCGGCACAGGCGCGCTGAAGAGCGGAAGCGGTCTGGTCACATTCTATTGTAATAAAGAGATCATACCGATACTTCAGGTATCTCTTCCTCAGGCAATGTGCATTGATATAGATAATAATGTTGTAATGCAGAAATTCAGCGCACTGGCCATCGGGCCGGGTCTCATGACAAAG
>CADCRD010000040.1 GCA_902803725.1 uncultured Eubacteriales bacterium | reverse complement strand
TGTCTGTCCAGCGGAAACTATCCGCTATGTCAGTATTCGCAGCAGATACTCCCGCTGTTTCTTAAAGGATTGTGCAGAGAAAGTTCTAACCTTTAACAGCGGCTGAAGACCTTCTCGCCCTCGATATATGTCTCCTCCACCTGGATCTTATCGATGTCTTCCGGATCTGATGTGAAAATATCATCACTCAGAACTATGAAATCAGCTGAACAGCCGGGGCTTAATTCTCCTGAACCTGCAAATCCGCAAATCTTTGCCGCTTCCCTGGTGTAAAGTTTTACTGCCGTTTCTATGTCAAGCCGCTCGCTTTGGCCTGTGTCGGTGCCGTCATAAGCGATGCGGGTGACAGCTGCCTTGAGATTAGTAAACGGATCTGTGGGCACTGCCCATGAATTTGCCGGTGCATCCGTTGAAAGGCATATCTTTGCACCTCTTTCCAGTTCTGTTCTGTATGGATATATATGTTTCAGACGTTCTTCATCCATAGAACTTTTATACGCCTCGATCTCACTGTATTCAAAGATAGGCTGGCTTACAAGAGCAAATCCTTTCTCCGCTGCTGCCTTCAGTGCTTCATCCGAAATCTCTGTCACATGTTCTATGCGAAGATACGGTGATTTTGCGTCAGTCCAGTCCTCTTCATCTTTAAAGCGCTGAACTATCCTGTCTACTGCACGGCCTCCCATGGCATGAATGGAGATCTGGCATCCCGTTCTTTTCGCAAAGCCTATCGCCTTCTCCATGCTCTCTTCAGAATAGACCGGCGCACCGTATTCATCCGTGTTCCGATACGGCTTGCTGAGCCATGCGGTTTTACCGCTGATGCTGCCGTCTCCTATCAGCTTGATCCCGGCGAGCCTGATACGGCTCTCAGGATCCATTAACTGCGGAGTGATCACAAATTCAGGATCGTCCATAAAGTAGTCCCACATATAATACATGGTGACTCTCTGACGGAATCCCTTTTTCATTGCCTTCGCGAAATACTCGTAGTTGCCGCCGGGACGAAGATTGCCCATATCAGCAATGGCCGTGATGCCTTGAGAAGCAAGAGTCACGCCCAGATCTGCCAGCGCATCGACCATTTCCTCGTCTGTTTCCTTCGGAATATATGGCAGTACCAGATCTCTGGCATTATCCCTTAAGATACCGGTCGGCTCGCCCGATCCATCCCTGTCGATACTGCCTCCCGGAGGATCCGGGGTATCCTTTGTGATCCCTGCGATCTTCAGCGCCATGCTGTTGACACAGCGAATATGTTCACAGCAGCGAACCAGGAACACCGGTTTGTCTGAGCAGCCGGCATCAAGATCATATCTGTTCGGAGAACGCCTCTCAGTGTATTTCTCCTCATCATATCCAAAACCGCGTATCCATCCTCCTTCGGGCGTCTTCGCTGCGGCCCCGGCTATCTCTTCTGTAAGCTTCGCTATTGAATCAATACGCGGATAAAGACACGGGATCTGTCTGCTGTATTCTGCCATCATCATGGGATGCATATGAGCATCAACAAAACCGGGCATCACCGTTCTGCCTCTAAGATCTGCGATTTCAAAACCGCTCCCTCCGGCACGATCCGTTTCCCCGGCTATCTCTTCGTGAGCTCCTGTCCATACTATCTTTCCATCTTCAACCAGCATGCTGTCAACATACGGATGAGTCTCATTCGATGTGAATATTTTCCCGTTGGCATACAGAATTTTCATCGGTACCTCTTTCCCTTGCAGGAAATCATTATATCATTCAGATACTCTGCCGACAATTTATATGTCATCACAAAATGTGTCATTTGATTATTTCTGATAATAATTTTCCGACCTTGTCGTTGTTGCGGCCGGAGCAGGATCGAGCTCACGATCTGCAATACCCAGTATCTCTTCGGGTCTGATCCATGGTCTTTCCTGGATGCCGCTCGTTTCCTCATGTGTCAGGTATCCCTTGTAGCAGGTGAGGCTGCGTCTTAGATAGCCGTTTTTTACGCACGCCTCTGCAAGACCATCATTTATTATTGAGCGGAAGTGCCCTATCAGTGCCTTTGCATAAGCGACAGATGTGGAGCCTGCTATCGCGCCCGGGATGTTGTTTACACAATAGTGGATAACGCCCTCTTCAGTATATATAGGATCGTCATGCGTCGTCTCACGGAATGTTTCTATACATCCATAGTCATTGCTGATATCGCAGATAACAGAGCCTCTTCTCATTGATGCGACCATCTGTCTGGTTATCATATAATCCGTTGCGTCCTTTGGCCACCTCACACAGTTAAGCAGCAGGTCCGCATCAGGCATCTTTTCTTCCAGAGCAGCTTTTCCTGCAGCCATAGTTTCTATATCCGGGTACTTTTCTTTCAAAGCATCCAGAGCCGGCTGATACACATCGCTCACCATAACATGGGCACCCATCCTATATAGCGTGTCAACAGCAGCTCTTCCAACGGTCCCTGCTCCGCAAACGATCGCTCTTACCGGCTCAGAAGGCCCTACTCCATTTGCGAATTTACCCGATCCGCCATGATTACTCATCATGGCCCAAAGTCCCATGAAAGCGCCTGCTTTACCGGCTGCCTCACAGTTGGGCGAACCGTAGCGATGCGAGTCTTCTGCTGTTATCGCGATGACCTTTTTGTCAAGAAGCACGCTGACTTCTTCAGGATGCGCCGCAGGATGGATGCAGCAGAATATCATCTGCCCTTCTCTGATCAGATCGTATTCCGAAGGCTCGATTTCCTTGACTTTTGCAACGAAATCACATTTCTTCCAGATCTCTTCGTTCGTTTCCGTGATGAGCGCACCTGCCTTTGCGTAATCCTCATCGTCAAATCCGGCCTTGTAACCTGCGCCTTTAGCCACATAGACCTGTGTGCCGTCCCCAGTCAGCTCAGCCACCTCATCAGGGGTCAGCACCACTCTGTATTCTCCGTTTTTGATATCCTTCAGAACTCTGAATGTACTTATCTTTTCCATATTTTTTCTGCCTCTTTATTTTTTTAGTACTCGCGAATTGAAATAGCAATTAAGCACTGATAACTGAATGCCTATGCTGCCCGTTTTTATCCTGCCGGCATGAAATGCGGGTCGGCATCATTCCCGGATCAGTCTTTCAGCATCTGCTCCAATGTTCTCATGATCTCCGGTATGTCGTATGGTTTTGCAAGATGTCCGTTCATTCCCGCCTGAAGAGCAAGCTTTCTGTCTTCTTCAAAAACATTTGCAGTTACTGCTATGATCGGGATCTGCGCTTTCCCCTGATCATCAAGTGCGCGTATTTGTCTGGCTGCTTCATAACCATCCATTACCGGCATCTGTATATCCATCAATACCACATCGTACGTACCCGCTGCAGCATTTTTCATCATATCGACTGCCGTACTGCCATCAACTGCAATATCCACATTGAATCCGGCTCTCTCAAGGATCGCCTGCGCGATCTGCTGATTCATTATATTATCTTCAGCAAGAAGAACGCATTTCCCGTCAAATCGCACTTCTTCATCTTCAGCAATATCATCGGCTTTCTTTTTGCTTTCAGCGATCCGGCATGTCAGATCTACGAAAAATTCTGTTCCTTTTCCTTCCTCGCTGCTGACCTCGATGCTTCCTCCCATCATATCTACTATATTCTTTGTTATCGCCATACCAAGTCCGGTCCCCTGTATACCGCTGACTGTAGCACTCTTTTCTCTTGTGAAGGCCTCGAATATTGTTTTCTGGAATTCCTCACTCATTCCAATACCATTGTCCTTGATTCGAAATTCGAAATTAGCCAGTTCCGGCGAATCTGATGATTTTTCAGCAACACTCAGACTGATTTTTCCTTCCGGGGGTGTGAATTTAACAGCGTTACTGAGTATATTCAGCAAGATCTGATTCAGTCTCAGCCGGTCTGTTATAATATCTTCATTAACAACATCCTTCATATCGATGTGAAAATCCTGATGTTTTGATGCTATGCTGGTCTGAATGATATTGCTTATATCATTTATCAGATCCGGCAGATGCACTTCACTCTCCTCTATCGTGATTTTACCGCTCTCGATGCGGCTCATATCCAGAACATCATTGATCAGCGACAGCAGATGCTGGCTGGAAACTGTGATCTTATCCAGATAATCAAGCACCTGTTCTTTATTGTCGATATCCGAAGCTGCCAGCTCAGTATATCCTACGATCGCATTCATCGGCGTACGTATATCGTGAGACATATTGTTGAGAAAGACAGTCTTGGCCTTATTAGCATGTTCAGCAGCGACAAGGGCATTTTCAAGAGCTCGCCGGCTCTCAGCTAGTTCAGTATTTTTCTCTTCCAGCTCTTTTCGTGTTTTTTCCTTTTCCCTTATTTCTCTTCTGGACCGTTTTGAATCGCGGACCAGGAACATGATCAGAAGTGCGGCGACCGCCAGCACGATCAGCACGAACAGCCATATATGGCTGCGCAGCATGTCCATAAAAGAATATGTATAAAGCTCGTCAGTATACCTATAAGCCAGATGATGTATATACTCCTCACCCAATAGATTGAGTCCGCGGTTTATCAGTTTGAGCAGTCCTTCATTGCCGATCTCAACACCGAATGATCTGTCATCATTCACTGTCAGCTGCAGCATCGACAGTTCTTTATATTTACTGTTTTTCAGAATATCATTCGCACGCAGTCCATTCAGAGTAGTACATCCGGCGTCACCTGACATGATTGCTTCGAGACACTTATCTATAGAATCATACAGACTGATTCTGGCATCAGGGTAATTCGCTCTGACAAAATAGTACTGCATGCGGTTATTCTTGTTGACCGCAAAATGTTTTGTCTTCTTTTCGTTATATTCGCCGCTATATACAAGTTCGGTCGCTGAAGAAATGACAGCCTTCGACTGAAGAATACCGGTTTCCTCTGCATAAAACAGACCTCCTCCAACAGGGAAAGCTACATCGATCTGATCATTGCTCATCGCCTTCAGCATCTCATCATAACTGTCAAATCCCTTGTAGGTGGCCTTGAGTTCCTTGTTGGAAACATTCATTCCCTTCATCATTTTCGGGACGATATCCTTCAGGAATCCGTTGAGTTTGCCATCCTCATCAGTATCACAATATGGAAGATAGTTATTCAGATAACCTATCCTCATTTCGTCATGTTCTTTTATCCAGTCTTTCTCTGCACCCGAAAGAACCATACTTGAAATACTGACTGGATAGTATTTGTTGCGGAGTGAATTGATGTAGTTCGGCTCCTCAACAGAGAGCTGTTTCTGAGCATCATTCAGCTGTTTAAGTATAGTTTTTTTCTTCTTGCTTACACACAAAAAATAATCTGACGCCCCAAAGGAACACAGTACTTCAGCATGTTCCCTGCTGGCGGCTCCATCACCCTCAGCAGCCAGCACATCGATCTTTTTCTTGTCAAAAGCCTTGAACAAAGTCTCATAATCCTTGTATTTAATGACATTTGCGCTGACGGAATTATCATCCAAAAAACTATTCAGCACACCTGCCATTGCGCTGTCCAGCACACCGATCTTCTTACCGTTGAGAGTTTTAAGATTTGTCGCAATACTTTCATCAGAAGAATGTTTGACGAGATTATATGTTTCGTTTCCCATAGGAGAATCAGGATATCCGATGAGCCTGGCACGGTCTTCTTTGTAAGCCAGTCCAGCCATGACATCAATATCACCGTCCAGCAGTTTTTGATACAATTCGCTGAAATCGCCGTATACATAATCATATTTCCATCCTGTATACTCAGCCAGCTTACGATAATATTCATAGGCGTAGCCGTTTTTTACTGCACCATCCTTTGCACCCTCCTGGAACACCTCATTCTCATAGTATCCCACTCGTATCCTTTGCTCTTTTTTCAGTTTCGCCTCTGCTGTTCCTGCTGCCGGCGGCACTGTCAATGCAAAAGCGAACAACAGAGCAAAAGCTGTCAGGTACACCACAAACCGCTTTGTGAACTGCTTTATATATTTTTTGTATTCAACATTTATTTTTGCCGTCATTATTTAGTATCCTTCTCCATACTATTGTCTGTTATATAACTTGCAGTCTCTCCCATCCCCTGCTATTGAGGAGATGATATGATTATACCACTTAAACAGGATAAAAATCATCCCCTTATTTATGTACAGTCCGGCAGGCTGCATAGTATGGTTTTTCTGCATCAGCAAAAAGACCGCGGCTTAATCCACATGTTTTTTAGAATCATACAAGGTCAAAAACGATGCGCATATCAGCAGTGCGATCCCGACATACGTATTCCACAACAGAGTTTCATGCAGCAGAGTCACCGCAAAAACAGGAGCAATAGCAGGTTTGACGAAAAATGCGATGGACCCCGTGCTTGCATCCGAGAGTTTGATGGCCGTAAAGTAAAAGAAATAACCTAGCCCTGTTACCATTATGCCCACGTACAGCACGAGCAGCCAGTTCTCGCTTACTCCGTCCAGCACGGGACGGCCAGTGATGACGATCACGACCAGTATCATCATGGAACCCAACAAAAAACTGATACTGGTCTGAAAGAACGTGCCGATACGGGCAATGCTGCGCTTACCCATGACCGTATAAGCTGCAAATGTCACAGCTGCGGCCAGCATCAATATCATGCCGGTTACTGTATTCCCCGGCTGAACATCCCATGGGCGGATCATAAATACTATGGCGATCAGACCGATGACCATCGCAGCAGCCTTCAGCCTGTCCATTTTTTCGCTGGTAAAAATATGCGCTATAACCATTGTGAACAGCGGGTTGAGGCAGATCAGTACAGAAGCCGTTGCTGCATTGCAGGCATCCACTCCATACTGAAAGCACACCATGCTGATGCCGACTCCCATCATACCAACCAGAGCCAGCCAGCCAAGATCGCGTGCCGTAAGACGCACTTTGTTTTGTCTGGCCTCTGCTGCCGCAAACGGCAGCAGAATAATGCCCCCTATAAGGAATCTTAAAAATGTAAGCTGCAGAGAATCGAATTCAGAGCCACCCATTTTCAGTGCCACCTCCATCGTTCCGAATAATAATGCTGTCATGATGACACAGAATATGACCTTCTTCATTTGTCAGTTG
>CADCRD010000039.1 GCA_902803725.1 uncultured Eubacteriales bacterium | reverse complement strand
CCGACGATTATTGCTAAAACTGTGTCTGTCATATAATCAACACCTCCTTTCAATAGTTGTAATCTTATATTGACATACGATTATTGAAAGATAAGTGAACAATCATTACATGCATTCAATTATAACTTGATATAATCATACGCATCTATTATAATGTTTTAGTCAAATACAGTCAAGGAAGTTCGTGAAAGGTTCTATATGAATTACCTTCGTAACACCTTCAAAGGTGTAAGCAAACCTCTTTTGATCATGCCTCTTCTTCTGGCGGTGATCAGTATCACAATGATGGTCAGTACAGCCGGCAATAACGGTTTTCGTACCGTCGTAGTTCAAAGTGCAGCATATGTGCTGGGCTGTATTTTTGTAGTGATCATAGCAAATATGGATTATTCCGTCGTTGAAGGAATTGAGAAAAAATTGTATATAGGATCAGTCGTTTTTCTTCTGACTGTATATCTTCCGTTCATCGGAGTTGAACTGAATGGTGCAAGATCCTGGATCAATCTGGGCTTTACGACATTCCAGCCTTCTGAACTTGTCAAGCTTTCGTTCATCCTGCTGTTTGCACACTATCTGACCCGTCACAGAAATGACCTTCGTACATTCAGAGGCGTGGCAATGGCTCTCGCTTACAGCCTCCCGTTCCTTCTGATCGTCACAAAGGAAGACCTCGGGTCAGGTCTTGTATTCGGTATTGTCTGGGTAATAATGATCTTTTATGCCGGGATCGACGGGGCTTTGTTTGCAAAATGCGCAGCTGCTGTCGGCATCAGCATTCCGATAATATATCATTTTCTGGATGAATATCAAAAGGACAGAATCAGGGCTTTTCTCCATCCGGACAATCTGTCTATTGCGGCAAACTATCAGATATATCAGTCAAAGACAGCTATAGGCTCCGGCGGTTTTTTCGGCAAAGGGCTGTTTCACGGAACACAGAAAGATCTGAATTTTCTTCCGGTACAGAATTCAGACTTTGTATTTGCTGTCATTGTTGAAGAACTTGGTTTTATCGGAGGTATTGCAGTCATCGCGATATATTCGGTCCTGATGTACAACATCGCAAACGTTGCCAAAAGATGTCAGGATATGACAGGCTCGCTCATAGTTATAGGCGTTCTGGGAATGTTCGTATTTCAGATATTCGAAAATATAGGCATGACGATGAGCGTTATGCCGGCAACAGGGATAACGCTTCCATTCCTCAGCTATGGCGGATCGTCGATTCTTTCAAACATGATGGCTATGGGACTTGTCATAAATGTTGCCATCAGAAACAGAGGTGTGCAGTTCGACAAAGAACAACTCAAGTCAAAAGAAAGCATAATATCTGATGCTGATTATGCAGGTATGCAGCAGTAAAATATATTTAAAATAGTATTCAGACAAAATAGAATCCTCTCGCCAGAACCGGTGAGAGGATTTTCTGTATCAATGATCTGTTTTTGCTTATTCACCTTCGGTTATCCGTTTTACGATCTTGCTGAAGTTTCTTTCAATATATGTTCCAAGTTTCATTACGATCGGCATGCCCTTATTCGTGGCAATAAAGATATTCCTGTCATACTGAATGATTCCGGCGATCTTTATTCTGAGCCCCTTCGAAATATCAGCAAGCGTAGGCACTGCACCAAGAGCCATAAGTTCAGGATCAACTTTGTTGATGATCGCGAACTTGTTTTCAATGCCCTGTTTTGTCAGCTCCCGGTCAACAACATCAGCATCCCTTATCGAAGCTGCTTCTGCTTCAGTAATGACCAGAACAGTATCAGCAGGAGCAACAGCAAGATCAAGGCCATCACCAATACCGGCACTGCCGTCTATTATAATATAATCAAACTGTTCTTTCAGTCTCTCGCAAAGCACCTTCATATGCAGAGGTGTTATATCGCGTTCATCTTTTGGCGGTGCTGCGGACATAAGATAAAGGGCTTTAAATCTCTTGTCTCTGACCAGCGCCTGCTTGATCCTGCAAAGACCGGAAAGTACATCCATAACATTATAAACTACTCTGTTTTCCAGTCCCAGATAGATGTCGAGATTTCTCAGTCCCATATCCATATCTATCAGAACAACACTACTGCCGCCCATTGCCAGAAGCGCGCCCATATTGGCGGCAAAAAGAGATTTACCGGTGCCGCCTTTTCCCGATACGATCGAAATTACTTTACTCATACTTTACTCATTCTTTTCCGTATTGATGAACATTCCGTTACTTTACATCCGTTTCCATACTGAATGACTTTGTTTTGTTCTTTGTGTCAAAATATTTTCCCAGGACTTCCCTGACTATAGGAGCTGCATTTGCAGCTGTGACCCCCTGCGGAACCATAGCACAAACAGCGATTTCCGGTTTTTCTGCCGGTGCCATGGCCACAACCCAGGCAAATTCATCATAATCTGATTTATATTGATCCAGCTGTTTTGTTGTTACCTTCCCATTGGTCAGATTGATTACTGCTCTTCTTACTGCAGTATCTTTTGTCGTATATAAATCAGGATACTGATCCATCAGCCTGTTCATCTCTTTTTTGACCTGCTTCCAGGTAAGATTCGGAGCCAGCTGGTTCAAATGCTTCTTTATGTAGCTGACCTCAGATTTCGGATTTATTTTTCCCGCCTTTTCAGCAGTACCTGTTTTTGCGGCAATATTGATCTTTTTATTGTTTACTTTAAAGTTCTTAAAGTATCTTGAAACCGTACTTTCCTTGATCTCTGCTACCTGCCTCATTCCCTGTATCACATAATCGTAATTCTTTTTGTTTTTGATATTCACATGTTCGGGTTTTTTCTTTGTTGTGTTTCCTTCATTCTGCACTGCCTTCACAACACTTACATCATAATGTTTGCCCTTGCTGCCAAGTGTTGCAATGTAGTTTGCCATCTGAAGAGGAGTGTAAGCATTTTCACCCTGTCCGATGCATATATTGAAAGCATCACCTGTCGTCCAGTTAGCCTGTGGATAATAGTCAAACAGGAATTTTTCGCCCACTTTTCTTCTTTTGCTCTTTTTGACACCGGCCTTCGGAAGCATGTTTTCGTACAAATCATCCCATTTGATTTTTTTCTTTGAATCCATCCAGCCTACTATCGTTTCAATGCTATTATCAAGTTCTTCCTGATTTTTTACGACACTTGCCTTAAAGAATTCCTCCGAACCTGCATATAGTTCATTTCTGAGATTCGCCTTCAAAGCATCAATTTTGCGCTTTTTAGTAGGAACAGGCACTACAGCCTCATCAAGTTCAATACCAGTACTCCTGCCAAGGCCGAATTGCTGCGCATAATTTGTGATCTTCTCGATACTGATTTTCTTTTTGAAGTTCATGGAGCTGCCTGTGTACCAGTCCTTGCCTGTTGCAACATCATAAAAATAATAGTTGCACGATACGCCCAAAGCTCTGAACATATTGATCGGGCCATGATTCTTCCTGCTCTTGTTCCAGACAACGCAGGCAAATGTCGTTCCACCCAGCTTGATATAACCACCGTCTGTATGATATTCATATGGATTAAGTCCGCATTCCAGACCAGTCATAGCAGTCACCGGTTTGAATGTGGAACCCGGCTGCACCGTCGCCATTGTGGCAAGATTGTAAAGTGGTGCCGGGGACAGTGAATCTCTGGGGTTCTGACTCTGAAGTTTTTCCCAGTTCTTATCGCTTATACCCTTTGAAAAAATATTTGGATCAAAATCCGGATAACTTGCCATTGCCAGCACATCACCTGTACCGACCTCGATCGCTGCGACAGCACCTGATTTGGCCTTGGGTGCCATCTGATAAGCTGATGTGTAGCCGCCATATTCAGAATTGAAACCACCTCCGTACCTCATGGCATTTATAGTTTTTTCAAGACCGTTTTCAGCGGCTTTCTGCAGTTCCAGATCTATTGTCAGATACATATCCTTGCCTTTTTCAGACGAAGTCTCGCTGAGCACCTTTGAGGTCTGTCCCTGATTGTTTACCTGAACCACTTTTTCGCCGTTCTTTCCTGCAAGCACGGTCTCGAACTTTCCTTCAATACCATCCTTGCCTACAAGAGCACTTGTCTCATACCCTTTCTGAGAATATTTTTCTTTTTCTTCATCGGTGATTTTGCCCATATATCCGAGTATATGAGAGGCTGTATTTTTGTTCGGATAATATCTGGTAGTATCTGATACGACCTCTACACCTTTGAGAAGATTACTGTCTTCTTCGATCAGCATTACTGTTTTGTTCGATACATTCTTGGCAACAGTTGCAGGCAGATATTTGCTGTACCCCAGAGAATCGATCTCATATCTTGCCTTCATGATATTGCGTGCCTGAACATCACTCATACTGCCGGGGATCTCTTTAGCCTTTCTGATCAGCCCGAAAACTTCTTTCGGAGACTTTTCAAGAACTGATTCATCATTTCCGAAGTATATCTGAAGGAATTCCTCTTTTTCCTTCTGCGCAGTATACTTCATTGTGTCCACTGAAATAGGCGGATACTGATTATATGTATTCTGCATCTCTGCCTGTGCGTCAAATCTGTTCAGCGAGGCATCGATCCCCAGTTTGTTGCGCATGGCATTAAAAGCTTCTTCGGCTGTAAGATCAGTTGCCAGTCCTTTCTTTTTCAGCCACCTTTTGATGCTGCGGTCATAAGTATAATAAAACTTGCCGTTTTTTATCTTGATCGGAAAATTATCAACAAATTTATCACCGTTTTTTGTCATTATTTTATTAAGTGAAATAATGGTGTCGTTGAGCTGTTCATGCGTCTGACCATTTGAAGACAGTCTTATGGAAAAGCTCTGTCTGTTACCGGCAAGCAGCTTCCCGTTTCTGTCGAAGATCTCTCCTCTGGGTGCGGTGGTATAAATACTCTTGGTAGATATACTCGTTGCAGCATCGCTCCACGTCTTGTGCTGAATTACAGTAACAACAAAAAGACGTATGACGAGTATTATCATAAGTACGAATAACACACCCAGTATCTGAGCATGTCTGGTTCTGAATCTCTTTCTGAATTCTCTCTTTACATCAATCATATACTATACCTGTCATTATGGTACTTTTCCGCTTTTTTGTGCATCATTACAAACATGATCGCACATACAGCACAGTTATAGATCACAAATAACGGCAGTCCCTTCAGGGCAAAAACAGCCCCTGCCGGATTTCCGAGAATTTTCATTGCCACAAAATACAGCACATGATACATTATGGTAATTATCAGTACCGTTGTCAGCAGTGTATATATTTTTTCGGTATTCAGCCATATTCTTGCCACTTCAGTAAATATCCCGGCTCCCAGCATCAGCAGAGGAGTAACTCCGACGTATAATCCTGCACATATATCCAGCAGGAGTCCGAAGAAGATGGCAAACGGTATGCTTCTGAATCCGTCCTCGTACAGAAATGTGATCATGATCATAACACACAGAATCAGGTTTGGTCCTGTGTTTTTTACAGCAAAAATGTTCACCAGTGAAAGCTGGCACAAAAATGCCACTATGAAAATGAACAGCACTTTTTTAAAACTCATTTAAATATTGCCACTTTCTCCATTGTTTCAAAATCGACAGCCGGTTTTACTTTAACTACTTTAAGCTGTCTGTCATCGTCATAATCGACGCTCTTAACCTTGCCGATCTTAATTCCTTTGGGATAGATCCCGATTCCTGAAGTTATAAGGGTATCGCCCTTTACGATCCTGTATTTGTTCTTCAGCACATAGCCTTCCAGTTCACCATTTTTATTGGCGCTGAGAACTCCGCTCACTTTCTGTCTTTTCAGTACACGGAAGCTGACATTGTTATTATCTGAAAGAATGGAAACAACCTTTGCATATCCGTTTCCCGCTTCTATCACTTTTCCAACCAGTCCATTACCGTTTACGACTACAGAATTCTTTTTCACGCCTTTATCAGTCCCCGCATCGACGGAAAAAACAATATAAGGATTTGAATAATCCAGTTCAATTATATTTGCGGCAACAAGATCTTTATTCCTTTTGTATGCCTCAGAATCAAATGCGCCTGAAAGATTTCTCAGCTGCGACAGTTCTGACTTCTTTAAAACAAGCTCGGTATTTTCAGCTTCAAGCTCTGCGATCCTCTTTTTTAAAACTTCGTTTTCATCTTTAACAGAGTTATACCTGAATATACCTGCAACTGTATTTCTGACTCCGCTGGTTATATACGACAGCGGTTTTTCTGCAACACTGATCATTCTGTGAGTGCCTCGACCTATAAATGAAGATCCGCCCGCAGAGAGGAATGAAACTATAATAACGAGGCACAGTACTAGTACTATGCCTGCAATTACGGAAAATAATCTATGTTCTTTCAGCCAGTTCATATCTGCCTTTCCTATCTCTTTTTATCGCTGGCATAAACCATGAGCTTTTCAATATCGTCAAGGCTCTTTCCCGTACCAAGAGCTACTGCTTCATACGGCTGGCTGGCTACAGCGACCTGCATCCCTGTTTTCATGGAAATCAGCTTATCAAGATTCTCTATCATACCGCCGCCGCCTGTGAGCATCATGCCTTTTTCGGCAATATCTGCAGCTATTTCCGGCGGAGCCTTTTCAACAGTATTTTTAACAGCATCTACGATCATCTCCATCGATTCATGAAGAGCTGCTTCCATATCTTT
>CADCRD010000038.1 GCA_902803725.1 uncultured Eubacteriales bacterium | reverse complement strand
GATGCTGTGCTGCGTCTTTCGGTCACCCGCTTGACGCAACTTGTACATATTAACAAGTCATACTTTCTTTGTCAACATCTTTTTTGATTTTTTTCAAAAAAGATTTAACGGTATACTTTGCTGTGCTTTTATACAACATACTGCATTATATTAATATATGTGTACTGACCAATTTAGTCAGCCGCTTCATACATGCCTGCAGCATCTTCTTTTCTCTGAGATTCTTTCAGCTCCAGCACACGGACCTTGATTTCCTTGTCACCGAACCTGATCAGAATTATGTCCCCTTCTTTTACATCTGTACCCGCCTTGGCCTGCCTGTCATTGACATAGATACGACCGGAATCACAGGCCTCCTTTGCAACGGATCTTCTTTTTATGAGTCTGGAATTTTTCAGGAACTTGTCAATTCTCATTTGTTTTCTCCATGAATGTATTTGATAAGTTCTGCCAAAAAGAAAAAGAGCAGCCGCTCCGGCTGCTCCACATTCTTTTTGCTTATTTGTTAACAGCAACCTTAAATGCTTTACCTGCTTTGAATACAGGAGCTTTTGAAGCAGCGATTTCGATTGTTTCGCCCGGTTTTCTCGGGTTTCTACCTGTTCTTGCTTTTCTCTCACGAACTTCGAAAGTGCCGAAACCAATGAGCTGTACCTTTTCACCATTGATAAGCGCTTCTTCGATAACATTGATTGTAGCGTTTACTGCTCCTTCAGCGTCTTTCTTTGTGAAGCCTGTCTTCTCAGCAACTGCTGCGATAAGTTCTGCTTTATTCATTAGATATTTCCTCCTTCAAACAATTACATTGCTTCCCCTATATCAGGAGAGCATCAATAAACTGTTCAGTATAAGTTATTGATGGCAAAAGGGTATTTCCCCTGCGCACCTTGATATTTTCACATCTTTCAATGCTTTTGTCAACTACTTTACATCATATTGCCTTAAAAAACGTTTACTTTACTCTATGTTTGCCTTTTTTCCCAAACTTGTCCAGAAGCCCTGCGATTTTACTTCCGCCCGGAATAACATCAAGTTCATCTCTTGTTATGCTTCTTGTCACAAACAGCATCACGACATATACTGCTGCGGCTAATGCTATGGCAATGAGGCATCCTATCTTATGACCCTGCACTCCTCCGAAAACAACATAATAGATGAACCATGCAACGGCTGCCATTGCGGCTGTTGCGATTCCCGGTCTTATAAGGGTAAGTGAAATATCAAAACGAATGCCGGTATATTTCCTGGTAAAATACAGATCAAGGCCTGCAACTATTATATATGTCAGCAGAGTGCCTATACCAGCGCCTTTGATGTTCAAAGACGGGATACCAACAAGAAAATAAGTGACTGCGATCTTTATCACTATACCGATACACATATTAATAACCGGTATATTCTGCTTCCCGACACCCTGAAGTATCCCGGATACGGTCTGAACGATCGAGACGAACAGAACACCAATGGCAAGGATCGCAAATGTCGGAGCCACGTTTACAGCTTCATCCCAGTTAGAACTGTAGAGAAGCAGAAGTATCGGCTCTGCAAGAACAGCCATGCCGGCAGCACACGGAAGTCCGATTATGAAAGCTATCCTGATCGCCAGCTTTGTATTGTACTGAAGCTCCTCTTTGTCCCCTTTCCTGTGAGCGGCAGAGATCAGAGGAACAAGACTCATCGCAAGAGCCATTGTCAGAACCTGAGGCATATTGATGAGCGGAATAGCATAACCGCTGATCTGCCCGTACAGATTTTTCGCAACTGAGCTTTCCACACCGGATCCCACCAGCCCCTTCATTACCACAGGGGCTTCGATCATATTCATGATCGGAGTGATACATGCCCCTATAGTTATCGGCACAGCGATGATCAGGATCTTTTTCAGGATCTCGGTGCCGCTTTCCGGATTATCATTCGAATTCCTCCGGATCCTGTTCATTATACCTTTCCTGCTGAGTATATATATGAACAGTATGATGGCAAGTCCTCCTATTGCTCCGATCGTTGCGCCGAATGCGGCGCCGGCGGCACCTTTTTCACCAGAGCTGTATGATGAAAACAGTCCGGTCCCTTCTGCCTGATGATAGAGTATATATCCAAGGGCCAAACCTATAAATACACGAAATACCTGTTCTATGACCTGTGAAATAGCCGTAGGCCTCATATTCTGCATACCCTGAAAATACCCGCGGTAAGCAGCCATGACAGGGACGATCAGAAGAGCAGGTGCAACTGCCATCATCGGCAGCTTTGCTTCTTCGATATCCTGAAGTTCCGAAATAAAGCCCGCTCCAAAAAACATGATCAGAAATGAGACCAGTCCAATTCCGGTAAGCAGCTTCAGCGACACCCTGTAAACATGATGAGCTTCTTCAAAGTTTCCTACCGTTATCCTCTCAGACACCATCTTCGAGATCGCTACCGGTATTCCGGATGTCGCTATAGTGACAAATGTAGTATATGTATAATAAGCCGGTGAATAGTACGCCATGCCGGTTGCGCCGATCATATTCGCCAGCGGCAGTCTGAATACTGCTCCCAGTATCTTTACTAACAGTCCGGCAGCGCCCAGGATCGCCGCCCCTCTAACCAATGAATTCCTGCTCAAACCTTTTCTCCTGTAATAGTCTTCTAAAGCTCACCAAGGATTTTCTCGTTGATCCTTTCTGTTTCGAAAATGACTTTTTCAATATCTATTGTAAGGTACTCTCCGTTTTCATAGAGCACTTCGCCGTCAGCCATCGTCATAACGACATCTCCGCAGCCGGCACTGTATACTATATTATTTTTTAAAGAATGTAAAGGATGCATATTGGGCCCTGATATATCCAAAACTATCAGATCTGCCTTCAATCCCTCCTTCAGCGCTCCGGTGTCTTCTCTCCCCTGAGATAACGCGCCGCCGCGAGTCGCGGCATAGAGAGCATCAGATACACTTATCGCCGAAGGGTCATTATAAAACATCTTTGCCGCTATAGCAAATATTTTCATTTCAGTAATGAGATCCAGGCTGTTGTTCGAAGCAACGCTGTCAGTGCCAATGCAAAGACCTATTCCTCTTCTCAGCATCTCAGGCACATTGGCCACCCCGCTGGCCAGCTTGAGATTGCTGACCGGATTTACCGCAACGAACACTCCCTTTTCTTTGAGTATTTCATAATCCTCATCATCCAGCCAGACGCAATGAGCTGCAATTGTTCTCGTATCAAACAATCCCAGATCGGCCAGAAACCTCACAGGAGTTTTCCCGTGACGCTTTCTGCACTCCATGACTTCTTTTTTTGTTTCGGAAACATGTACGTGCATTCCCGTGCCTGTTTGCTGTGTGATCTCTGCCAGTTCGCGCGCAGTCTGCTCGCTGTTCGTATACTCTGCGTGAAGACTCATGTCGATTTTTATCTTTCCGTTCATGGCGCCGTCATGGTCATCAAACAGCCTCATTGCTTCGATAACAGGCGGAGTTTTAATGATCGGCCCGTCATTTTCCGTTATTGTAACAGACCTTGAAATGTTACCCTTAACACCTGCCTTTTTATAAGCTCTTACCATATCCTCGCAGAAATAATACATATCATTTGTAGATACTATCCCGTTTCTGAGTGATTCCGCCAAAGCCAGCAACGTTGAGTAATAAACAGCTTCTCCGGAAAGATGGTCCTCGTACGGAAAGATACAGCCGAACAGCCAGTCATTCAGATCCATATTTTCACCATATCCGCGCATCAGTGTCATCGGAGAATGCCCGTGTCCGTTGAAAAAGCCGCTCATCAGACATCTGCCGGCGCCATCATAAACACGCCCGTAATCCTTATCCGGCTTTTCGCTTCCGATATAATCGATCCTGTCTGCCGCAGTACCGACATACATATTTTCTTTAACACTCAGATTTTCATCAATTATAGTTATATTGCTGAAAAGCATCATTTTCCTCCTGTGTTCCCTTTAATTTCAGGCATCCGCTTTTGCCTTCATGCTCATGACGTACAGAAGATCAGCAGCCTCACCAAGATTATTCGTTTTTTTACTGAGCAGCAGCACCGTATCCTTCACGTTATCCTTTTTAGGATATTTCAGTGTCATTCTGTTCCCTCTGACAGTGACCTTTATAAGGCCTATGCTCTCAGCAAGTGATCTTAATCTGGCAACTTTGATCAGATCTTCTGTAGCCTTCGGAATGTCGCCGAATCTGTCGATCAGTTCATTTCTGATTTCTTCTTCATCTTCAGCCGTCTCGACCGCTGCGATCTTTTTGTACATTGACAGTTTCAGAACCTCATCCGAAATATATGAGTCAGGAATATAAGCAGACATGTTGATATCGATATTTGCTTCATGCCGCTTTGTGTCTGTTGCTTCTCCGTTAAGAGCCCTTACGGCATCGTCCACCAGTTTGCAATACAGCTCGTATCCTATATTCACAAGATGCCCGGACTGCTCCTGTCCGAGTATGTTGCCTGCTCCTCTGATCTCAAGATCACGCATAGCGATCTTAAAACCGGCGCCGAACTCGGTAAAGTCTCTGATGGCTCTGAGCCTCTGCTGAGCGACTTCGCTGAGCACCTTGTCCTTTTTGTGCATCAGATAAGCATAAGCAAGCCTGTTCGATCTGCCTACACGCCCTCTCAGCTGATAAAGCTGTGACACACCGAATTTATCTGCATCTATGATGATTTCCGTATTCACATTCGGGATATCTATTCCTGACTCGATGATAGTTGTCGCGACCAGAATATCAATATCTCCGTTGATGAAATCCATCATTACATTTTCGAGTGATTCTTCACTCATCTGACCGTGGCCGACACCAATCCTCTTTCCGGGCACCAGATCACGGATCTTTTCTGCTATTCTGTGTACACCGCTGACTCTGTTATAGACGACAAACACCTGACCTCCCCGATCCAGTTCTCTTTCAATAGCATCCCTGATGATGTGATCATCTTCTTCCATTACATACGTCTGGACAGGATAACGGTCAGAAGGCGGTTCCTCTATAAGGCTCATGTCTCTTATTCCGATAAGTGACATGTGCAGCGTTCTTGGTATAGGAGTGGCAGAAAGTGTCAGAACATCCACGCCCTTTTTGATTTTTTTGATCCGCTCCTTGTGCTGCACACCGAACCGCTGCTCTTCATCAATGACCAAAAGTCCCAGGTCTTTGAACTGTATATCCTTAGACAGCAGTCTGTGAGTTCCTATAACAACATCAACTGTACCTTTTGCAAGACCTCGTATTGTTTTTGCCTGCTCTGCTTCCGTACGGAAACGCGACAGCAGTTCCACCTTGAACGGAAACTTTTCAAATCTGTCTTTTAGAGTATTATAATGCTGGTTTGCCAGTATTGTCGTAGGAACCAGTACAGCTACCTGCTTCCCCTCAGATACGGCCTTGAACATTGCTCTTGCCGCAACCTCTGTCTTACCGTAACCAACATCACCGCACAGCAGTCTGTCCATTGATTCCGGGCTTTCCATATCCCTTTTGATCTCTTCTATGCATCTGAGCTGATCCCCGGTTTCTTCAAACGGGAATGCATCTTCAAACTCCTTTTGCCATACAGTATCAGGACCAAATTTATATCCCGGTTCCATCTTTCTTTGCGCAGAGACTTCCAACAGTTCTTTGGCCATATTTGCAATAGCCATCTTTGCCTTTGCTTTGGTCTGCCGCCATTCAGTTCCCGAAAGCTTGTTGATCTTCGGAGTACCGGCTGTTGAGCCGACATATTTTTGGATCAGCTCCATCTGATCCGCCGGAACATACAGCAAATCATCGCCGGCATATTTCACCTTAAGGTAATCCTTCTTTTCCCCCTGTATCGTCAGCTGCTCGAGTCCTATGTATTTGCCTATGCCATGCTTTTCATGAACGACGTAATCGCCTTTTGATATGTCAGCAAAGGTTTTGATCGGAGCACCCTTCTGTTTTGAAGACTCTGCTCTGCGTTTCTTTTTCTTTCTTAATTTATATGAACCAAATATATCACCGTCAGTGATATAGCACTTTCTTTCTTCAGGAAAATCCATTCCCTGTGTCAGTTCGCCCGCTACTACCGGCACTCTGCCCGCAAGATGTATCCTCTCGAGAAATTCATTCAGATTCGCTATTCTGTCTTCAGCCGAACTTACTATTGTTACTTCATATCCATTCTCAAGATAACGTCTGAGTTCTCTTTCCAGCATATCAAGTTTTCCATTGAAAGAAAACATCTGGCGGCTGACTACGTGACGGATTTCTCTGTACTTGCTTACACCTTTGACAGCCTTTGAAAACGGACTGAAAAAGTATACATCATCAAGACCGTACAGTTTGAAATAATCATCTTCACCGGCAAAATTCTCACGGTCGCTCCTGACTACCAGACCACGCTCAAGATACGTATCAAAGTCCTCCTCAAATTCCTTCATTCTGGCAGTGACACCCTCATATATTCTTCCCGGATCATCAAATATGACTGTCGGTTCATCCATGTAATCCCACAGATACTCAAAATCCGGATAAAAATAGTTCATATAGTTTTCCAGATGCTGAAGGTTTGTCATCGTATCAATAGAATCCAGCAGTCTGTCCCTTCTCTCGGTAAGTCCGGAATAGTTTTTGCTGATCAGATCTTCAGCCCTTTTGAACGCCTCAGGATCACGTATCAGAAGAGAAGCAGGATATACCTCAAACTCCTCCAGTTTTTCTACCGAACGCTGTGTATCCGGATCAAATGTCCTCAGAGATTCAACCTGTATATCGAATAATTCGATCCTGACCGGAAGATCGCCGTATGGTGTGAAGATATCAAGTATATCGCCTCTCAGTGAGAACTGCCCTCTGGCATAAACCATCGGTACTCTTTCATAGCCTGTATCGATCAGCCGGTTGACTACTTCTTCAAGCTTAAGCTTTTCGTCCAGATGAAAATGCATCCCGCCGCCCATGAATATGCCGGAAGGCTGAAGATGTCTGATCGCGACCTGTACGGGTGCAACTATAACGCAGTCTTCTCCTTCGGCAGCCGCCTTCATTATTCTCAGCCTTTCAAGGAAAGTATCCCTGTTCTTCGCTTCATAGCTGACGAATGTCTCCTCGTCAGTCGGCATTACATATATTTTCTTGTTTACAAAAAAAGAAAGATCGGCCGCCAGCTTTCCCGCACGTATGAAAGTCGGTGTGATTATCAGCTGCTGACCTTTGGTGTTGTTTATGATTTTTCCGGCAGCATAAGCTGCCCTGCTGCCATCGATCCCGGTAATATTAGTTATTGGCATTGAATCTGTTCATCGCCTCGACAACGCCGCTTTCGATTATCGCAACGACAGAATCTGCCGCTCTTTGTATCGCGCCGTCAAGGATCTCCCTGTCCTTTTTATCGATTTTCCCTATCACATGGCCGATCGCGCCAAAACCTCCGGCACTGCCGATCCCGATGCGCACCCTGAGAAAATCACTTGAGCCCAGTTCTTTCACAACAGATCTCATACCGTTATGAGTACCCGGGCTGCCCTTGGGCCTTATGCGTATCCGTCCAGTCTCAAGATCCATATCATCATATATCACAATCAGATGATCATGCGGAACTTTATAAAAATCCATTACTTCTCTTAAGGACTGTCCTGAGAGATTCATATAAGTCTGAGGCTTTACAAAAACGACCTTCTGGCCGGAGATGATCCCATCCCCGACCTTAGCTTTGAATTTAAGTTTATTCACTTTGATCCCGAACCTCTCAGACAAACGATCAATTGTCATAAAGCCCATGTTGTGTCTTGTTTTTCTGTATTTCAGCCCGGGATTTCCAAGTCCGCAGATTATAAACATCGCCTTATATGATCACTTAAATATAACTTTATGCTCAGGTAAAAAGCTTGCTGACTGAATCATTGTTGTGGATCCTCGTCATTGCTTCTGCAAACAGAGGGGCAACACTCAGTACTTTGAATTTATCTATCATCTTCTCTTCGGGCATCGGTATGGTGTTCAGGAATACCACTTCATTGAACGGGCTTTCAGCCAGACGCTCTATAGCAGGGCCCGAAAGAACAGCATGTGTGCAGCAGGCGGCTACACTCTTTGCACCCATTTCGATCAGGGCTTTACCTGCATTGCATATCGTCCCTGCGGTATCGATCATATCATCCACTATAACGCAGTTCTTTCCTTCGATATCACCTATGATATTCATGATCTCGCTCTTGTTCGGTTCAGGTCTTCTCTTATCTATGATTGCGATGGGACAGTTCAGCGGCTGAGCCATATTTCTTGCTCTCGTCACAGAACCATGATCAGGCGAAACCACAACAAGATCATCGAGATTTTTCTTTTGCCAGTAATCCAGCAGCACCGGCATTCCCAGAAGGTGATCGACAGGAATATTGAAATACCCCTGGATCTGAGCCGCATGCAGATCCATCGTCACAACACGGTCCGCACCTGCAGCGACCAGGATATCAGCGACAAGTTTTGATGTGATCGGATCTCTGGCCTTTGCTTTCCGGTCCTGACGTGCATATCCGTAATAAGGGATAACTGCATTGATTCTTCCTGCACTGGCTCTCTTCATGGCATCGATCATGATAAGGATCTCCATGAGATTGTCATTTACAGGATCACATGTCGGCTGAACTATATAAGCATCCACGCCCCTGACTGTTTCGTACAGATTGACGGATATTTCTCCGTCGCTGAATTTCTTGACTTCACTCTTCCCCAATGGTTTGCCCATTACGTTTGCAATTTCTTCTGCCAGCCCGGGGTGGGCGTTGCCGGTAAAAATTTTGTATTCCGGGAAATATCCGTTCTTCATTGTGTCCTCCGATTAGTTTTTAATTCAGCAATCATTTACTATCATTACGATCAAAAAATATGACCGT
Organism: uncultured Eubacteriales bacterium; assembly: GCA_902803725.1. Classification (GTDB taxonomy): domain Bacteria; phylum Bacillota; class Clostridia; order Peptostreptococcales; family Anaerovoracaceae; genus UBA3738. The sequence goes on along the minus strand of CADCRD010000038.1, from coordinate 4,393 downwards.
TAGTCATCTATCTTTTCTCCCCGTGTGGTGCTGACCACTGTTGCAGCATCCATATCAAGGATCATTTCACCGACTTTATATACATCACCTGCACCCATCGTGAGCACAAGATCATCTGCCTGTGCATTGTTATATACAAAAGAAGCAATATCCTCCAGGCTGCTGAAATAGTACACTTCCTTGTCCGGATAGTCCTTCTTTATTTCAGCAACAAGTGATTTTGAACTGATCTTGTGTATATTTTTTTCTCTGGCCGCGTATATTTCAGCCAGCACTACGACATCTGCATCTTTAAATGCCTCTCCGAATTCATGGAATAGTGCCAGAGTCCTCGTATATGTGTGCGGCTGGAAGACGACCCACATCTTGTCATAATGCATTTTTGATGCTGCACTCAGTGTGGCCTTTATCTCAGTCGGATGATGGGCATAATCATCGATCAGTCTCATTCCGTTTCTGGTTTCGCCCATGATATCAAAACGTCTTTGTGTGCCGCCGAAATTCTCCAGTGTATCAACTATGACATCCATATCGATGCCCAAAGTATGACAACACGCAACTGAAGCCAGCGCATTCTGAAGGTTATGCTCTCCCGGCACACTCAGATGCAGTCTGCACAGCTTTTCACCGTGATGATAAACACAGAATGAAGGTCTACCCATTTCATCGAATTCGATATCCTCAGCATAATAATCACTGTTTTCGTCCAGACCGAATGTAATGACGTTCTCTCTGTCTTTGATCACCTTTCTGACAAAAGGATTGGCACTGTAAGCGAAAAGGATGCCATCCCCGGGCAATAATCCCGCAAACGTATTAAACGATCTGACAATGTGATCTATATCTTTGAAATAATCAAGATGATCCGAATCGATGTTCAGGATGATCTCGATCCTCGGCTTGAGTTCAAGAAAACTGTCGACATATTCACATGCCTCTGTAATGAAATACTCACTGTGGCCTACTCTTACATTCCCGTTTATCTCTTCAAGATTTCCGCCAACCAGAATAGTAGGATCCTTTTCTGCATGTTTAAGGATCAAAGACACCATAGAAGTAGTCGTTGTCTTCCCATGAGTACCTGAAACAGCAATGCTGTTGACATGGTTTTTCATCAGTTCTCCGAGCATCTGGGCACGGCTGATGCACGGTATGCCCAGTTCGGCTGCTCTGACCAGCTCGGGATTATCCTTTGCAATAGCAGCCGAATAAACGACAAGATCAGCATTTTCAACGTTTTTGGCTCTGTGACCAAGTACTATCCTTGCGCCTTCATCCATCAGATGCCTGACTGTGTCATTCTGGTTCATATCTGAACCGGTAACTATATATCCTCTGGACATCAAAACATGGGCGATCCCCGACAATCCGATACCGCCAATGCCGATGCAGTGTACCTGCTTTATATTATTAAGATCTACCATTGACTTCCTCCCAAATCTGTATAGCAGTATATCATATTTTCACTCAATATACACAGATAATTAAAAAAAATGACACATGCCCTAAATTGTCTGATTTTTTTGAATAATATTCTTGTAAATAACCGTTTACTGCATTATAATATCTTTAACAGATTATTTTGAGGGATGTATATATGTTTTTTCATCATCGCATATACGACATCATATATAGGAGGACAACAAAAAATGAATATCACAGACGTCAGGATTAGGAAAATCACAGACGAGGGGAAAATGAAAGCTGTCGTTTCGATCACATTTGATGAAGAATTCGTCGTGCATGACATAAAGATAATTGACGGACAGAATGGATTGTTCATTGCAATGCCGAGCCGGAAGATGAGTGAAGGAGATTTCAGAGATATAGCTCACCCGCTCACATCTGAAACAAGGAACAGAATCAAAGAAGCGATTTTTGCAGAATACGAAAAGGTTCTTGCCGAGAAAGCGGCCGAGGCATCTGCCGTATCTGAACAAACCGAATAGTGAGTCCTTTTATCGATGCAGTAATATCAGGACCGAAAACGTGGTGCAAATCTAAGTAATAAAAAACAGCAACATTTATAGTTGCTGTTTTTTTATTCGCAGACATTTGTACTGTTTAAGCGCATATTATCAGTAGTGAACAACTACCGGCATGCCGGCTTCTACATATGAATATGTGCTTGCAGCGGCCCATACAGGCATATTCACGCATCCATGTGATCCGCCCGAATAATAGATGCCACCTCCAAAGGAACCTCTCCATGGGGCATCATGCAGTCCTATGCCGCCGTTGAACGGCATCCAGTAGCTGACCTTGCTCTCATACGGTGTCCCGTCATTGTTAAAGCCTTTCAGAGTAGTATTTCTCTGCTTGAAATCTATCGGATATGTGCCTGGAGGAGTTGCATGCCCCTGACTCACACTGCCCGTCACGACATCACTTGATACCACGCATTTTCCCTTATGAAATACATAAGCCGACTGACTGCCAAGATCCACCTCGACATAATTCGGACCTATATCATTGTCCCTGCCCTTATAATAAGGCTTTTGCGTATATTTTGGTTCAATAGTTTCATCCTTTCCGGATCTGAGCAGCTCTATCAGTCTTTTCTCTTCCTTTTTTCTGTCGATCCTCCAGCCGTAATTGCCGCCCGGCACCGTTATCTTCCGGCCGTCATGTGCCTTGAATTTTCTGTCCATAAAAGCCGTGTTATGCGCCAGGCATATATCATACATCAGTTTTTTGGCTTTCTTTTCGTCAACGGTCTTTTTATCCGAATCGTCAAACGAAAGTACTTTGTTAAGCTGCCTGGGAGTGATAGTGTAATCTTCGTTCCAGAACTTATATGTGATCTTTTGCGCCAGATGCTCTTTGCACCAATCCTGATATTTCAGCAGATCCTTGTTGTCTGACTTGATTTTTGGCAGTTCGTAATAATCCTCCGCTTTGTAATCGAGTGTGTAAACGCCTTTTGCGATATCCTTTTCCATTCTGCTGATAAAACGTTCTTTGTCTATATTATCGCCATAGACTTCCTTTACGATATTCAGATCAGTATCATCAAGGTTTACGAAGGCATCTTTAGTTCTGGTCTTGCCCTTTACGTTCAGCAGTCTCATGTTACTGATTGCTTTTTTCGTACTCTTCGGTATTGCGGCAACCGTCATCTCCATTTTATGATTCTTTTTTTCTCCGAACGCATAGCGCCATACAGTCTTAAAAGGATTCGGATCAATGAGTTTTGCGATCGCTTTGTCTGTGTCATATGTAAAGCCCTTCAATGGGATCGTCTGTACCGCCTTGCCATTACTGTTCACAATATATGAATTCTTGTTCCATTCTTTCGTCAGCATATCAGCAGCTTCAACGGCAGTCATTTCCGAGCAGTCAACATTATTGATCTTAAAGGCTTTAGGAAAATGTTCCCTGGCTGTAGTGTACACATCGTAGAATTTCCATCCGCCCAGAGCAGCCAGAGCTATCACAGCAACCAATATAATTATCTTTTTCTTCTTTTTATCCATTATCTTTTACCACACTTATTTCTATTATATTATATCTCATGTCAAACCTCTATTATTATATATAAATAATCTCTAAAATCAACACAATCCGAAGAACCGGCAGATATATACGCATAGTGTAACTAAAATTGCCATGAAATCGATCAGATAAATAAAAAAGAAGCCTTAGGCTTCTTTTTGTGGAGGCGACACCCGGATTTGAACCGGGGATAAAGGTTTTGCAGACCTCTGCCTTACCCCTTGGCTATGTCGCCATAAGCGGGATGCAAAGCATCCCTTTATTGATTTGGCTAGGGTAGCAGGATTCGAACCTGCGCATGATGGAATCAGAATCCATTGCCTTACCGCTTGGCGATACCCCAACGTTATGACCCTGAAAATGGGGTGGATAGTGGGATTCGAACCCACGCATAACGGAGCCACAACCCGCTGTCTTAACCACTTGACTATACCCACCATGATAACTTGTATCCGGGATATCTCTATCCCGGATCAAGTAATATTTGGCGATCCGGATCGGGATCGAACCGACGACCTCCAGCGTGACAGGCTGGCATTCTAACCATCTGAACTACCGGACCGTATATGGTGGGCGCAATAGGGCTCGAACCTATGACCCCCTGCTTGTAAGGCAGGTGCTCTCCCAGCTGAGCTATGCGCCCGAATTGGTAGCGGCGACTGGACTTGAACCAGTGACCTTCCGGGTATGAACCGGACGCTCTAGCCAACTAAGCTACGCCGCCTCATTGCCAACTGCAAGAGCTATATTACCATTTTGAATTGCGCCTGTCAAGGAGAAAATTTAATAAATCCACAAAAATATCGAAAAATTTATTGCAGACTTTTCTTTCTGCGAAACAACCTGTTATTCAGGAAAAAACATGTTACAGTTCACATGAGATCAGGTCTTCAAAGGT
>CADCRD010000037.1 GCA_902803725.1 uncultured Eubacteriales bacterium | reverse complement strand
TTATGTTGATTTCTGATGTGGGAGGCCGGGAGCAGTTCTGTGTCTCTGTAGGGTAAAACTCAGATAACAGAAAAAGTCGAACCTCACAGGTTCGGCTTTTATTCTTGGCGGAACGGGAAATATACGTTACTCTTAGGGCCATTTCAGATTCAGAGCCTTGTAACCCAGGAAGAATCCCCCAATGTCATACCAGACATTATAAACATAGTTGCCACTTTTGAGGATTTCCTGCTCAATGATATTGCCTTCGGCATCGAAACTCACAACCTTAACATTGTCCGTTCCATCTGGAACCTGATAGGTCATGTTAACATCCATCTCTGCCGCTTGCAAAGTTTGGGTTGATAATTCCTTTTCTCCATCCCGGCAGGTTACTGTAAGGGATACCATGGGCACTGCACCGGCAAATGATATTTCGCTTACCCAATTTGTTCCGGGTTTCGCAACGGATATTAAACCGTTTCCCGAGCATGTGTAAACCACTAGTGGGTCAGATGGATCAAACCATGCACGAGCCCCGTCATACTGGACATCATAAGCATAAAGTGTGAAGTCTCCCTGTACCGCAGAATTATATCTGGCTTCAGCAGTGTTTTTTCTTTCATCAGTATCTATTATATGGTGATGTGAAGAAGCAATATTTTGAGCTCCCACGAAAGCCGTAGAATTGTCGGTAATATAGTCCAGCATTACAGCAGCATCCAGAGGGAATTTACGATAACTTTCTGAATAGATTTTTTCACCCGTCTTTGCTTCCGGCTTGCCGTAAACAAGAGCCAAACCAAAGGACTGCGGCGCAGTTGTTGCTTCAGGAATCTGATCAGAGGGCTTTGGCTCATCAACGGTATCAGATGCGTGCTGTACACTGGCGCAGCCGGAAATAAGGAAAACGCAGAGAATGGCGACAATGAGGAAATGGAGCTTTTTCATAGTAGTCCTCCTGCAATATAAGAAAAAGTACTGTCATTTATTGCATAATTGCGGTTCGTTGGAAGAATTATAACAGATACAAAATCCATATACAATTAAAAGATAAATCCTGTATTGTTCGCAAGCAGAGCGAATAAACACGCGCACTATGGTACATCTTTATCCAGCTTTCCCTTTGACGAAACAAATGGTCTTCTGATAGAATCTCTACAGTTTCTGTCTACTGGCAGTAAAGTCTATTTATTTCTCTGATGAGGCATTTTAATGGAAACATATATTCATCCTTCTTCACCTGAAATCAAAGCGTTTATTGAACAGATAAGGGGCACCTCCCATACCGCAGAGGAGTTCATTAACAACCTTTTCCGCTGGTTTGACAAAGAGATCTGTTACAGCAGAATAAACATGCCTTTCTTCCCTTTACAGCGAAGCGATCTGGATTTATTGAATATGAAATGCGGAACATGCGGGGATTATTCCAATTTGGTTGTCTCTTCGCTGATAACGATGGGAATCCCGGCCCGTTATGCCTATATTTCAAAAGATTGCTATGGTGATGAGCAGGACCATATATGTGCTGCCGCTCTGATAGACGGCAAGTGGATCCTGATCGATCCAACTCTCCCCTATCGAAAATGGCATGGCTATAATTGTCCTCACCAGGAATATGAACTGCTGGAACCGGAAGCATTTGAAAAACGCCTGAAAGCCATCGAGGACGAATGTATAGCGAAAGCGAACCGCTGGGGTATTCCTGATTATGCCGGATTGTTATATGCCCCGTGGATTCATGATGATATCGTATTATCTGCAGATGACAGGCATGACTCCGTCTTTTATCTTTTAATCCTGAATGAACCTGATGACTGGTCCCTGTATGTTACCTATATGTCTTATACCAAAGATAAGGGGCATACACCGATAATGGCCACGATAACAAGCACTGAAGAATACTATCAGTTTTCAGTAAAAGAGCCTTCTTCCATCTGGGATAACGATCAGTGGAGCAATGCATTCTTCCTGAAAGATATCCCTGTTCAGTTTCAAGCGCCCGAACTGCAGCAAATGAGAGACAACATGGATAAAAATGTTTCCCGCATTTTATCTGCCGCAAAGCTCAAAGTATAATAACAGGAGGAGAAAACAATGGACAAAGAATGGAAAAGATTATATGAGGAAGCTATGAGCGTTTTGAATCCTCATGATGTTTCAAATAAAATG
>CADCRD010000036.1 GCA_902803725.1 uncultured Eubacteriales bacterium | reverse complement strand
TTAACGTTTCAGGAATGTATCGAGCAGCCCTCTGGCAAATGCTGCACCTGCATTGCCGCCCACCTTAGCGGCTTTTTTACCAAAAGCTTTACCAAAGATCTCTTTACCGATCTCGCGTCCGACGGTTCCTGCTGCACTCCGGCCTGCAGCGCGGGCAGCTTTCGGAACTTTGGGTTTGGCGGGCTTTTTGCCTGAGCCTGAAGAAGAACCGGAAGAAGGTTTTTTGGGTTTGCCTGAGCCGGGTTTTGCTGCCGGTTTCGATGTGGTGTTCTGTGCGGCCGCTTCTGCCTCGGCCTGAGCGGTGGCCTGAGCTTGAGCCTCGGCAGCATCTTTTAGTGTTTCATAAGCCGAGATATTGTCGACAGCCTGGGCATATTTATCATAAAGTGCATTTTTCTTTACACAAGCATTGCGTTCTTCATCTGTTGCAGCACCCATGCTGCACTGCGGCGGCAGGACAAATCCTTTCTGCACGATATTCGGAGTTCCTTTTTCATCCAGAAATGAGACCAGCGCTTCACCGGTGCCCAGCTCTGTCAGAACAGTTCTGGAATCAAAATCCGGATTCGCTCTGAATGAATCGGCTGCCGCCTTTATATTCTTTTGTTCGGCCGGTGTGAAGGCTCTCAGAGCATGCTGTATTTTGTTGCCCAGCTGCGAGAGCACTCCGTTAGGTATATCTGCAGGGTTCTGCGTGCAGAAATATATGCCTACACCTTTTGATCGTATAAGCTTCACTACTTGCTCGATCTTTTCCAGCAGGGCCTTTGACGTGTCGCTGAACAGCAGATGAGCTTCATCAAAGAAAAAGATCATCTTCGGCTTTTCAAGATCGCCGACTTCAGGCAAGGTTTCGAACAGTTCGGCCATCATCCAAAGAAGGAAAGTCGAGTATAGTTTACCGTTATTGATCAGGCTGCTGGAATCGAGAATGTGTATCATACCGCGTCCGTCATCAGAGGTGGTGAACCAGTCGCTTACATCAAGATTCGGCTCACCGAAAAAGACATCTCCGCCGTTCATTTCCAGTGCAACTACACTGCGCGTAATAACATCCAGAGAAGCTCCGCTGATCTTGCCGTATTCATTCGAAAGTTCGTCTGAATTTTCGCCCATGAATTTGAGCATCGCCTTAAGGTCTTTGGTATCGATCAGCAGCAGATTGTTGTCATCCGCGATCTTGAACATGATAGTCAGAAGGTCAGACTGAAGATCGTTCAGCTCCAGAATGCGCGACATGAGCAGCGGACCGACTTCTGAAACGGTGGTACGCAGCGGGATCCCGCTCTTGCCGAAAAGGTCCCATATCGTAACGGGGTATCCTTTGTATGTGAAGTTCGCTTCTGCAAGACCGAATCTTTGAATGCGCTTTTGCATGTTCTCACTGTCCTGCCCCGGACACATCATTCCGGATACGTCACCTTTGACATCAGCGATGAAAACAGGTACGCCTGCTTCGCTGAATGATTCAGCAAGAACTTTGAGAGTGACCGTTTTACCTGTACCGGTCGCACCTGCGACGAGACCGTGACGATTCGCCATCTTTGGCAGAATGTTTATGTGATCGCCGGATTCCGTATTAGCGATCCATAGAAGATCATTTGTATACATCAGACACCTCCTTGGTTTCGATGATGTTTGCTCGTGAAGGTTTGAACGTGAAAGTAATTAAATGCTCAGTACTTCACTGCTTGCCTGGTTTGTCTGTGACTATTGTATCAAAAAAAGAGACTTTCGCTCAACATAAATGTGAAAATTGCCGTCTTCTTATTATTTGCAGATCATGAATGTCAGGCGTGGAGAGAGGTATTTGTTGTAATAATCTAAAATATGAGAAATTGTTACAACAAAGATGCGGCCCGGAGCGGATAGATGGAAAAGAGGCGATAGCCGAGTACACCTAGTACAAAGAGTATGGGAAAATAATAAGCGCAGTGAGAAATATGCAAAGAAAAATACGTATTGCGAAATAAATGGAAATAAAAGACAAATAATTATTGTCTGTAAGAACGCCATAGTGTAAAATATTTACAAGGCAATAAATGGTAATGAACGGTTCGCAGCTGCTTATGATCGAGTTCATTTTGCCCACATAACTATTAACTATGAAAAAGGGGGTATTTTCATGAGACTACAAAGAATTATTGACGATCTGTATCAGGAAATTGATCAGGAGGAAAAGGTTGCTTCCTTTTTAGAAAGTCGCAGGTTCCTGATGCCTGAAGGCAGTCTGGCAAACTTTTCTCGCAATGATAATTATTATTTTGTTCAGAAAGTCTATGTGGACGGTCAGCAAAAAAGCATATTATTAGACGAATCGAATGAGGAGCACCGGCGGATCATTAAACTGCTTAAGGAGAAGAAGACCATTGTGCATGGGCTGCCCATCCTCCGAAAGAATATAAAAGCAATGAAAAAATGTGCAGGGCTTTTGGTTCCGTATAGTCCGACATGTTTTGAATATGGCGAAGAACCGGGCCGAAAACATTTTTTAGAAGATGAGGTTTGTTTCAGCGAATGGTCAAAAAAGCCTGAATATCAGAATCCATGGCATCCGGAAAACAGGATCCATCAGCTGAAAAGGGGTATTAAGGTAAGATCAAAGAGCGAAGTGCTGATTGGTGATTCGCTGTCTGATTATAATATCATAAGCAAATATGAGACAAAACTTATCATAGGCAAACGAGTGTTTTATCCTGATTTTGAACTGTTTCATCACAGAAAACGCAAACTCGTCTGGTGGGAGCATCTGGGACTTGTCGATGATCCGAAATATGCTTATGACAGTCTGGAAAAAATAGATTATTTTGCTGCAAATGGTATAGTGCCCGGCAGGAATCTGATTATTACATATGAAACTAAAGACAGGCCGCTGACACATGAAATGATAGA
>CADCRD010000035.1 GCA_902803725.1 uncultured Eubacteriales bacterium | reverse complement strand
TACCATGGTCTACGTGACCGATAGTTCCGATGTTGATATGCGGCTTCGTTCTTTCAAATTTTGCTTTTGCCATTAGTGTTTCCTCCTGAATTTCTTTCACGGCCATCCGGCCGAATTCACACTATTGTTCCATTTCTATTTTTTATTTGTTGATTTTATCCAGCAGATTATCCGGCAGTTTTTCGAAATGGTCGAACTGCATTACATATACACCACGTCCCTGTGTCTTGGAACGAAGGTCTGTAGCATATCCGAACATTTCTGCCAGCGGGACATATCCTCTGACAACAGCAGCGCCGTTATTGATCTCGGATCCTTCGATCCTGCCTCTGCGGCCGCTGATGTCACCGATGACATCGCCCATGTACTCTTCCGGAACCGTGACTTCAACTTTGAACACAGGTTCCAGCAGTACCGGCTTGCCCTTCTGACATGCCTGTCTGAATGCCATGGCCGCAGCTGTCTTGAAGGCCATTTCCGAAGAGTCGACTTCGTGATATGAACCATCATACAGATTTACGCCAACGTCCACGACCTGATATCCTGCAAGAGGACCGTTCTCCATAGCGCCGAGGATACCTTCCTCGATCTTCGGGATGTATTCTTTCGGGATAGCTCCGCCAACGATGTTGTTGACGAACTCGAAGCCTGCACCCGGTTCTCTCGGATATACCTTGATCTTGACGTGACCATACTGACCATGACCACCTGTCTGTTTTGCGTATTTGTAATCGACATCCGACTCTGCCGTAAGAGTCTCCTTGTAGGATACCTGAGGTCTTCCTACGTTGGCTTCGACTTTGAACTCACGCAGCAATCTGTCTACGATGATCTCCAGATGGAGCTCGCCCATGCCGGCAATGATAGTCTGTCCTGTATCTTCGTTCGTATAAGTCTTGAATGTCGGGTCTTCTTCTGCCAGTTTTGCGAGAGCAACACCCATCTTTTCCTGACCTGCCTTGGTCTTTGGCTCGATGGCGATCTCGATTACAGGATCCGGGAATTCCATTGATTCCAGAATTATCTGATTCTTCTCATCGCAGAGCGTATCACCCGTAGTCGTATCCTTCAGGCCTACAGCCGAAGCGATATCTCCCGAGTATACTGTCTCCAGTTCTTCTCTCTTGTTGGCATGCATCAGCAGTATTCTGCCGAGTCTTTCTTTCTTGCCTTTAACTGAGTTATAGACGTATGATCCTGCATTTGCCTGACCGGAGTAAACTCTGAAGAACGCGAGCTTGCCAACGTACGGGTCAGCCATGATCTTGAATGCCAGTGCCGAGAACGGGCCATTGTCATCTGCAGGTCTCTCTGTTTCTTCGCCGTCAGGTGTTACACCCTTGATCGCCGGGATATCAACAGGAGACGGCATGTAGTCGATGATGGCGTCCAGCAGCATCTGTACACCCTTGTTCTTATAAGCAGAACCGCATGTTACAGGTACCATCTCTCCGTCTATCGTCAGTTTTCTTATCTGTTTTTTGATTTCCTTGGGTGTGATCTCTTCGCCCTCGAGGAATTTCATCATCAGCTCTTCATCAGTCTCTGCAACTGCTTCAAGCATCTTCTCTCTCCATTCCTCAGCATCTGCGAGCAAATCTTCAGGGATATCAACTATATCATATTCTTTTCCCAGGTCATCCTTATAAATCTCTGCTTTCATTTCTATCAGGTCAACTATTCCCGAGAAACTTTCTTCAGCACCTATTGGAAGCTGGACCGGTACAGCATTTGCCTTCAGTCTGTCTTTGATCATGTCAACGACACGGTAAAAATCCGCACCCATAATATCCATCTTGTTTACGAATACCATTCTGGGTACATGGTACTTTTCCGCCTGTCTCCAAACTGTTTCAGACTGTGGTTCAACACCGCCCTTAGCACACAGTACTGTGACTGCGCCATCCAGAACACGCAGTGAACGTTCTACCTCGACGGTAAAGTCAACGTGTCCCGGTGTATCGATGATGTTGATACGGTTATTCTTCCAGTGAGCTGTAGTTGCAGCAGAGGTTATAGTGATACCACGTTCCTGTTCCTGCTCCATCCAGTCCATTGTAGCAGACCCATCATGCGTTTCGCCGATTTTGTGGGTTCTGCCCGTATAGAAGAGGATTCTTTCAGTAACAGTAGTTTTGCCGGCATCGATGTGAGCCATGATACCGATATTTCTTGTTTTTTCCAAAGGGAATTCTCTGGGCATCTATTTACCTCCTTTCTGCTGTTTTCTCTGCGCCTACCATCTGAAATGAGCAAAGGCTTTGTTGGCCTCAGCCATTCTGTGGGTATCTTCTTTTCTCTTAACTGATGCGCCTGTTCCGTTCGAAGCGTCGATCAGCTCTTTAGCAAGCTTCTCACTCATCTTCTTTTCGCCTCTTGCTCTGGTGAACATTGTCAGCCATCTCAGAGCGAGAGTCTGTCTTCTTTCAGGTCTTACTTCCATAGGAACCTGATAGTTCGCACCACCTACACGCCTTGCCTTAACTT
>CADCRD010000034.1 GCA_902803725.1 uncultured Eubacteriales bacterium | reverse complement strand
TCAGACTTCTCCGCATCAGCGCGGTCAATGATCTTCTTGCAAATGAAATACGACACTGTCATATCAAAGGCGTACATGCCAAGATATACAGCTGTGCAGAATTTTGCATGTTTTTTGTAGTTCCAGTTACTGAAATACCCCTCCGCTTTTTTCTTTATTCCCATAATTCAGCTCCTTTCGGACTATAAATATATCGTATTTATATAATATAATATTTTTTTGTTTATGCGTTCTCTTTTTCCTGTTATTATGTTTTTTAAGAAAACATCTGAATGATTTACCCTGAAAGGAGATCAAAAAATGGAAGATATGAATAATGTGAAAACCATGCCGCTGATCGGAGATAATGCTCCGGAATTCCGCGCAATGACAACTATGGGAAAAGTCAATTTTCCTGAAGACTACAAAGGCAGCTGGGTGATACTGTTCTCACATCCTGCTGATTTTACTCCGGTGTGCACTACTGAGTTCATAGCATTTGCAAGGATGGCTGATGAATTCGAAGAACTGAACACAAAGCTTATCGGACTGTCCATCGATTCTCTGCATTCACATCTGGCATGGGCCAAGAGCATCGAAAACATCGATCTCGACGGCAAAGGCAAAGTAAAACTGCCATTCCCCATCATCGTGGATTCCAGCATGAAGGTGGCAAACAAATATGGCATGCTGCAGACAGTTGCCAGTACTCAGACGATCCGCGCGGTATTTATAATCGACCCTGAGGGCATCATCCGCACCATACTTTATTATCCGATGTCGACCGGCAGGAACATGGATGAGATCAAGAGGATCATCCAGGCTCTACAGGTGCATGATAAAGAAGGTGTTTCAACACCGGCCGACTGGAGACCGGGAGACAAGGTGGTCGTTGGCGCGCCTCTCACACTGGCCGAAGCCGATGAAAGACTCAGCGGAGCTGACGGATCTGTTGAGGTCCTTGACTGGTACCTTGGGCTCAAACAGCTGGATAAATAGGCAAATCAAACATCAGGAAGATATATCAATTAATCCCGTCTGGTGTATTTTAAGCAAAGCTGTTTTGTGATAGAATATAGAGCAAATAATGTGCCGCAAGGCAATAATACATCTACGAAACGGAGGAACAAAAAAGTGTTTACCAAATTAATCGAAAAGGTTAAATCACAGCCAAAAACAATTGTATTCACAGAGGGTACGGATGCCCGTATTCAGGAAGCAGCTTCCAGACTTCTCGCTGAGAAACTGATGGGCGTTATCCTGGTCGGCAAAGTCGACGAAGTCAATGCAGCCGCAAAAGACGGTGGATTTGATATTACAGGCGCCGAGATCCTCGATCCCGAAACATATGAAGGAATGCAGGAAATGATCGACACGATGGTCGAACTGCGCAAAGGCAAGATGACACCTGAAGAATGCAAAGACAATCTTCTGAAGGGCAACTACTTTGGCACAATGCTGGTAAAGATGGGCAAAGCTGACTGCCTGCTCGGCGGCGCTACTTATTCGACAGCTGACACGATCCGTCCTGCACTGCAGCTCGTAAAGACAAAGCCCGGTTCACACCTCGTAGGATCCTGCTTTATCCTGAACCGTGAGGGCGGAGATGAGAATCTTCGCACGATCGCAATGGGCGACTGCGCTGTAAATATAGATTACAAAGATGATCTTGACAAAGACGGAAACGTTAAATTCTCCGGAGCACAGAAACTCGCAGAGGTAGCAGTTGAAATCGAACACTGCGCAAGAACGTTCGGCATCGATCCGAAGGTCGCAATGCTCAGCTTCTCCACAAAGGGATCCGGCAAAGGCGGCACTGTCGCACTTTCAGCCGAAGCTGCCAAAATCGCAAAAGAACTCAATCCTGATATGGCTCTTGACGGCGAGATGCAGTTCGACGCTGCTGTTTCACCGACAGTCGGCCAGCTCAAGTTCCCCGGTTCTCCGGTTGCCGGCTATGCTAACACATTCGTATTCCCCTGCATAGAGGCAGGAAACATCGGCTACAAGATCGCACAGCGTCTCGGCGGCTATGCTGCTTACGGCCCTGTTCTTACCGGACTTAACGCTCCGATCAATGACCTTTCAAGAGGCTGCGACGCTGAAGAAGTCTACAAGATGTCGATCATCACAGCTGCTCTGTAAGCAATATGATTTAAAAGGAGATGCCGCATCGGAAGGCATCTCCTTTTTCATTATTTCAAAACTTATAATATACAAGCTTTGCTTATATTCTTGCTACTCCGGAATCTCTTGCTGCCTGAGCAACTGCTTTAGCTACCGCATCCTTTACTCTCGGATCAAATGCCTTGGGGATGATGTAATCTGCGGAAAGCTCCTCTTCCGGGATGACACCTGCAATGGCTTTTGCCGCTGCGATCTTCATTTCCTCGTTGATATCACTGGCTCTTACATCGAACGTTCCGCGGAAAATGCCCGGGAATGCCAGTACATTATTTATCTGATTCGGGAAATCTGAACGGCCCGTTGCAACTACGGACGCACCGCCTGCCTTAGCGTCTTCCGGATAGATCTCCGGTGTCGGATTTGCGCATGCGAATACTACCGGATCCGGATTCATCGATGCTACCATCTCTGTAGTGACAACGCCGGGAGCGCTTACACCCAGGAATATATCTGCACCTTTCATGGCGTCTGCCAGGCTGCCTTTGATCTTGTTCTTGTTTGTCATCTTAGCGATCTCTTCTTTGTATGGATTCATACCTTCTGTTCTGCCTTCGTAGATAGCACCTTTGCTGTCACAGAGTATAGCATCTTTGAGTCCATAGCTCATGAGAAGTTTTGTGATAGTGATGGCTGCTGCGCCTGCGCCGCTGACTGCCAGTGTGCAGTCTTCCCATTTCTTGCCTGTGACTTTAAGCGCGTTTATCATGCCTGCCAGAGTGATTACGGCTGTTCCGTGCTGATCATCATGGAAGATAGGAATGTCACATTTTTCTTTCAGCTTCTTCTCTATCTCAAAACAGCGAGGCGCCGAAATATCTTCAAGGTTAACACCGCCAAAGCTGCCTGAGATCATGTATATCGTATTCACGATATCATCAACGTCTTTGCTCTTGATGCACAGCGGGAAAGCGTCAACGTCTCCGAATGATTTGAACAAAACGCATTTACCTTCCATTACCGGCATACCTGCCTCAGGGCCAATATCGCCAAGTCCCAGGACGGCCGATCCGTCCGTAACGACCAGGCACATGTTCCAGCGGCGTGTCAGTTCATATGAGAGATTTACATCTTTCTGGATCTCCAGACAGGGCTGAGCAACACCCGGAGTGTATGCTGTTGAAAGATCCTCTTCATTTTCAACAGGTACTGTTGTTATTACTTCGATCTTTCCTTTTTTGTCATAATGCATCTTCAGACTTTCTTCTGCATAATTGTGTTTAGCCATTGTAATACTCCTTTTCTGTTTTCTATCAATATCGGTTTCAGATTCTGTGATGATGTTCAGCTGCTTGTCAGAAGAATATGGGCACCATCAGT
>CADCRD010000033.1 GCA_902803725.1 uncultured Eubacteriales bacterium | reverse complement strand
TTGCCTATAATGCTATATGCTCTAAGTGCGATATGAACATTGTTGCCACCAGGCTGCTCCTACAGATCTGCGCGGACGGCGTCTTCTCTTCCCCTGGATTTGCAAGGAGGTACAAGAGGCTTTCAATGTGATTCGCCCCCACTATGCTCCACTAGTAAAAAATCGCCAATCGGCGATCTTTTGACATCTCTTCAACCATTGGTCTCTTCAACAATCAGCTAAAGATTTCAATATTAAAATGAAAAACTGACTACACATGATCCCGTTTCAGATATTCCGATGATACCGGGAATTCAAAATACGTATCAGGATACGGTTCCCCCTTCAGTGTAAAATGCCACCACTCGCAGTCAATCGGCTCAAATCCGTTGCGAGCCATAACTCCCTGCAGCAGCATCCTGTTCTCAAACTGCTCTTCTGTGATATCTTTATAATCCGGATGTGAAACTTCACTGAACATATCAAACGGACTGCCCATGTCCAGTTCTTTGCCGGTTTTCATATCCAGCAGAGTCAGATCTATGGTACTGCCCCTGCTGTGGCTGGATCTGCTGGCGACATAACCTTTCGAAAACAGCTCCTGTTTTTCCAGCCCAGGATAGAAATACGGTTTCATGCGAATATCTGTATCCTCTATCCCCCACAGCACAAAATGTTTTACCGCAGTAGCGGGTCTGTATGCATCGAATACTTTCAGCCGGTAGCCCTGAACGTTCATCTCGACGCTGACAGATTTCAGTGCCCTGGCTGCTTCTTTTGTAAGCAAAGCACACGGTTCTTCATACCCGTCGATGCGTTCACCTATAAAATTATATGTTGAGTAATACCGGATCTCCTGGACGATTCCCGGCACATAGTCTGCCAGCAGAACGAATCCGGACGGATCCATCGTTACGATCTTTTCATAATCAGCCATTCGTTGTTCTCCTTTGTCATTTCACTATGAATAATTCTGTATCCTTCGCGCCGGTTCTCCTTGTCCGATTTTCAGACTAACTGATCGGAAACATTTTTCACAGGCGATCATTCCTTCATTGCTATTCTGTTTTTTATTTTATTGCCACAAATATATATTTTAGCACAGTTTCCCATGACTTGTGCGTAAATAAGTTCCTGATCACACAAACAGTTCATAGAGAACTTTCACAAAGAATATCACGATCACGGTTATCATCACTGGCTTTACTGCTCTGTCCCCTCCTTTATCAAAATACCTGGTGCCTGTGTATGATCCTATGAGATTCGCAGCGCCGGCCGCAAGACCTAAAAGGATCAGCACCTTACCGTTCATGAGATATATGACCATGGCCGACATATTCGTAGTAAGGTTGATGACCTTTGCTGTGCCGTTGGCCTTTGTAAGTTTGAAATGCGCAACTGCTGAGAGCAGCAAAATGAGAAATGTCCCCGTCCCCGGACCATATATACCGTCATAGAACCCTACCACCAAAGCTATGACACATGCCAGCACCATCGTCTTTCGGATCGGGTAATCCTCCTTTTCATCTGACAATGCATGCCCCTTCATGATATATACTGCCGTCACAGGCAGCAGGAAGAGCATTATGATCATGAATGTTCTCTCTTCGATGAGCAGCGCACCCTTCGCTCCCAGCGAGCCGCCGAGTATTGCTGCAAGGACACATGGCACTGTCAGTTTCCAGTCGACATAACCGCTGCGGGCATATCTGAACGTGGCAAGTGCTGTTCCCATCCCGGAGCTGACTTTATTGGTACCGATGGCAAAATGAACCGGACATCCGGCGATCAAATAAGCAGGCAGTGCGATCAGACCGCCGCCGCCAGCCACTGCATCCACAAAACCTGCTATCCCGGAAAGAGGCAGAACTATCAAAAACATCGTTACAGTCAGTTCCAAATAATATTTCCTTTCATTTAAAAGTTTCTTCACTAAATAATCGTCCCGGCGATATCATTTCACATGAAATTACGATATCACCGGGGCGATAGTTTTTCAACGTATTCCGATTGATTTTATCAAGCTGATCTTATCTGAATATCGTTTTGCAGCTATTTTCAGTCTTCTGTTTACAACGACAGCGACTCAACGATCTCATACATATACTCTTCATTTTCATGAAGGCTGCTTTTCATTTCAAGTGCCTGGAATATATCGAAATCCACGAACCGGTCATTTCTGTACGCCACAACTCTGTTGGTTTT
>CADCRD010000032.1 GCA_902803725.1 uncultured Eubacteriales bacterium | reverse complement strand
CGTTAAAAAGGGCACGTTAAATACAAACGCTAAAAATAACAACAAACTCGCATTTGCCGCTTAATTAAGCAGGCCCGCGCGTCGGCCTTAGTTCACCTGCAGACTGAGGATCCGGCGTCGATCATGCAGGAAAACTCTGTGCGTGATCCCGGCCGCACAGGGGAATTACGGGATAACGGAATGTCAGGCTGTCTCTGGCCCCGGCAGGAAGCGAAAATCTAATCAGAGAATGCGCTCGGAGAAATTCTTGCGGAAATGTTTTTGGACACGGGTTCGACTCCCGTCATCTCCACCATGAAATAAAAAGAGGCCAGCAGCCTCTTTTTTGTTTCGTTATGAAAAAGGGAGCCTGTGACTTCAGGCTGCGAACCTGACACAGCGAGGACCGGAAGCCAAGCTGAGCGAGGGCGCAGCGGCGGGCAGCCAGAACCAGCATCGGCGTTGTGTGGCTGCAGGTGTACATAATAATCGTTTCATGGTATAGTGTTTTTGAAGACAAATTGTTTGAAAATTCCGAAAACAAGATCAAAGACGAGTATATAAGGATCGAGAAACAGTATTCCGAAACAGGAGGTGGAAAAATGAAGAGCATTGGAAAGCCTATCTGCACGATATTACTGACAGTGGCGCTTATCTTTACATTTGCCCCATGGACAGGGGCGATGAATGAAGCTTATGCGGCCACAGATACCATTCAAAGCGTGAACATCAGCTGCGATATCCCGGCCATCGGTCTTAAGGAAGGCAGAACAGAAAAACAGGTCTATCAGATAATCGATAACTATTCAAAATGCACCACAACGGGGGTGGTCGTGAGGTCGTCATATGATCTTACTTTCTGGGATGAACCCTGGGATCGTTTTACGAGCACCACGAGCCGCGACAATTTTGTGGATCCGGCTTTGCAGTATTATCTAAGCCAGTCCCTTTTTGCAGCGGATGACTATGCCTGGCCGAACAATGTCAAACAGGCGACTTCATGGACGAAAGTCTCTTCGCTGGCAGGTTTCAAAATCACTCTGAACAATGTGAACTGTGATGCCGCGGTCATCCGCTATGTGGAAGTAGGCAGGAACAGATGGCTGGACGTGAACATCCCTATCGGCAACGAAATATCAAAATCGACTGTGGTGGTCTATCCAAATGCGGCAGATTACAGCGGCGGCCCGCTGGAACCCGCATGGTTCAGAGTCGACCTGCCGGATGGCATGGTACTTGACGAAGCGCGATACACCATGACATATCTCGATGCGAGCGGTAAAAAAGTTGACAAGCCTGTTGTCCCGGGGGTATACAGGCTGAAGATCACAGCGAACGGCATCTACTGCGGCACAGCATGGGGGACTTATACCATCCTCCCCATGTGCATCCTGGATGGCGGTAACGCGAAACTCACGAAGACGGAATACACATATGACGGAAAGGAAAAGACTCCGGGCGCAGTAGTCACACGCAATGGCAGGACCCTGGTGGCCGGTGCGGACTACACCATCAGCTATAAGAACAATAAGAACGCCGGGACAGCTGCGGCCATTATCACAGGCACGGGGCTGTATGGAGACGGCTGGGAATTAAACTTCGTCATCAAAAAAGCCGCCAATCCGATGAAGACCGGCCCGAAGACGGTGACCATCAAGTACAGCAAGCTGAAAAAGAAGGCTGCTTACATAAAACGCTCCAAAGCAATGACCGTCAAGGGCGCCAAAGGTCCTGTTACTTATAAACTTGTCAGTGTTAAGAAGGCCGGAAAAAAAGCAAAGTTCACCAAGTACTTTCGCGTGGACAAGAAGAAGGGAAAGATCAGGATCGCGAGAAAGCTGAAGAAGGGCACCTATACCCTGAAGATAAACGTTAAGGCAGACGGGAACTCCAATTTCAAGGCGAAGAAGAAGCCGGTATATGTCAAGGTCATCGTGAAATGAGACTGAAGGAAAGACCGCATCTGAGTTCATTCAGGATGCGGTCTTTTGATCGGAAAGTCAGAGCAGGTTGTTGAGAGTTATCAGACGGCACATGAGGAGAAGGCTGAGGATCAGATGTTCTGCACCGAGGGCATTGCACTATAATAAGGCGGTTTATTTCAGCTGACCGGAAATAAATCAAATATGGCGCCTAAAATATCATGCAGCCGCTGCGGCCGGATTCTTTTACCTGATAAAGAGCTGTATCCGCATCTCTGAAAATGTCTCCCTGAGGATTCTTTCTGTCAGAGAATGCTACACCGACACTGAGGGAAACGGGCGGCAGATCATCTTTTGGATTCTGCAGAAGATCGTTTATGTGGCTTATTTTATTCATGACCAGCTGGCTCATCGAACTGTCCACACGGGTCATTACAATGACAAACTCATCTCCGCCTATCCTGCAGAGGATATCTACTGAACGGAAACTTGCACGCATGAGATCAGCGACTTTCCTGAGTATACGGTCCCCGACGGAATGACCATAGGTATCATTTACTATTTTGAAGTGGTCGACATCTATCAGGATCAGAGCTATATGCTGTTTATCCACATCTTCGATAAGAAGATCGTAAGCACCGCGGTTCAATAGTCCGGTCAGGGGATCATGAGATGCTTCGTGGCTGAGTTTTTCGTTCACATCCCGGTTTTCAAAAAGAATTTTGTTATATGTGCGGGTTACAAAGCGGAGCTCTTCTACGCCTTCAGGCATAACGGGCTCCTGATTCTGCATCAGTTTTACCATTTTTGCAAGAGGCCGTCTTACGAATATTGTAACAACTATTATGATACACAGGACGATGATGAAGAATAATATTGTGATCGCGATCTGGATTTTCACATAAAACGAAAAACTTGAAGAAGCTTGCTCAAGTTCCTGTCCCGATGAATGGATCAGATCCTGTGTGCATGCATTGACGTTGTCTCTGATGCGGTTTTTGTGCTCAAGATAATAATCACTGAATACCAGTGACCGGGCGGCCTGTTTCAGCTCGCCGGTCGTCATTGTGCGTTCAGCAGCAGTAAGTTTTATTTTTGCTATCTTATCCGGGAAATCGGATTTATTGTAATTACCTGTTTCCATCATCAGTCTTATGGCATGGTCTTCGACAATGATCAATTCATTTGACAGTTTCAGGGCATTATTAAGATTTTTGATAGCGGCATTATTTTCGTCATCGATCAGTTCTTTCAGACTCTCGAGAGCCTTGTCTCTTGTTTTGGTTTTTTCTACTTCTTTGACAAAATCATTCAGGTACTTTATCTTCCCAGACACAACGAAACTCCGGACGCGGTCTGTCAGATAGTCCGACCCGGCCTCCATATCAGAGGCGGCCAGCTGGGCAGACATATATCTGTTATGAGCCTGTTCAATATTCTGATAGCCTTTGCTGACTGAAATATCGGCTATGAAAAGGGCAACTGCCGATATTGTGGCCAGGATCACAAAAATAAACGAAGCCGTCCTGAGGCGGATGCTCTTTCGGTCATCCGATATCAAAATCTCTTCAGGTATATCGCTGATATTATCATCTGCTGTTTGGCCGGAACCTGATCGTTCTTCTTCTATGTATTTCTTTTTGATTTCACGGATCTTTGCATCCTTTTCTCTGTTCTGTTCGGCAACGCGCTCGAGGAACATATCTTTCATTGCTTTTTCAGCTTCTTTTTTCTGAAGAATGAAAGGTTCAAAATCAGAAGCCGGCACAGGGCGCGAGAAAAAGTAGCCCTGAACAATGTCGCAGCCCAGATTTTTGAGGGCATGCAGCTGGTCTTCTGTCTCAACACCTTCGGCGATGACCGGCACTGAAAGATAGCTTGCTATGCCTATTACCACTTCCAGCATATATGTATTGCCGCCTTCTTTGAATGCGCTTCGGATAAATTGCATATCGAGTTTGAGCGCGTCTATAGGAAGGCTTGAAATCATGTTGAGCGATGAGTATCCTGTCCCGAAGTCATCCATCTCGATCTGAAATCCCTTTTCACGCAGCTTATCCGCCATTGCGATTATCTGCCCGGAGTCTTTTGTATAAGCTGATTCGGTCACTTCCAGCATCATGTCGCCGGGCTTAAGCCCGTGTTCATGAAGGATTTCAGTAAGATTATCTGGAAGCTCCGGATCGTACATGTCTATTCTTGAAACGTTGACGGAAATGGGTATAGTATAATCGAACCGCTCTTTCCAGTCTTTTATCTGCTTTGCTGTTTCTTTCCAGACGTATGTGTCAAGTTGTTCAATGAGACCGTTATCTTCAAAGAGAGGAATGAAAACACCCGGATTTATCATTCCCAGTTCAGGATGTATCCAGCGTACAAGAGCTTCTGCGCTGGCAAGGAGCGGTGTGTCCGGCCGCACATCGAATTTTGGCTGGAAGAATACCTGGAACTGTTTTTCCCGTATAGCAATGGGAAAGTCCTCAATGAGCTGTTCAGCATAAAGCTGCCTGTCGTGCAGCTGATCATCGAAAATACCTATGACCTTTGTTAAAGAACCTTTGACAGTATCAGCTGCCATTTTGGCATAGTCAAATCTTCTTTCTATGTTAATGGTTTTATCAGCGTTTGAATACACTCCCATGCGCAGGCGCACGCGGTTTTCAGAGGATTCATCGGCTGTAAGATTCGATGAAATACTGTCAAGAAACGCTTCGTAGTCGTCTATATGGGGACGATATATCATGAAGGTGTCTGATTCCAGGCGGCAGACGATGCCGTCGGAAGGCTCTGTCATTTTTTTGATCCGGCTGCCGATGCTGCGGAGGACTTCGTCGCCGTAAGCTTTGCCATATCTTTCATTAATCATTCTGAAATGATTAATGTCTATGATTATGGCATCCGTGTTGGTTTCCTTGTGATAGTTATCGAATTGTTCTGCATAGCGGTAAAAAAATTCTTTGTTATACAGTCCTGTAAGAGCATCACGCTCCGTGGACATTATGATTTCCCGGTCTTCATAGAGTTCTATTGTGCGCAGGATCCTGGCTTGTATAACATCGATCGGGGGATAAGGCTTGGGGATGAAATCTGTTGCCCCGAGCTTCAGGCTCTCAACTTCGGCGTCTTTTTCTGATGTCATTACGATAACAGGTATTTTTGACAACAGTGAGTCATCACGCATCTCCTTTAGTACATCAAAACCAGATTTGCCAGGCATCAATATATCAAGCAAAACAAGTGAAAGAGTCTCGTTGTATTTGCGTATTATTTCCAGTGCTTCCTCGCCGTCACAGGCCTCGATGACATCATATTCATTTTTCAGGATCTCACCGAGTATAGCCCGGTTGACCATTTCATCTTCTGCTATCAGTATTTGTCTTTTTCCGCTGATGGAATGAAATTTTGCATGACTATTCAGCATCGATATTACTCCATTTTCATTAAAATTCCGCTGTTTGTAAAGTTTTTTCAGTTCTTGCTGTTGCATAACCTTGAAGTGATGCAGAGAAATTGTTTTTTATTATGTACTTTATTACTCTGAATTATACCATAAAATCACTCGTATAACACGATTTGACATGCTTCAAAAAT
>CADCRD010000031.1 GCA_902803725.1 uncultured Eubacteriales bacterium | reverse complement strand
GATAGTCAGCGCCGAAGAATATATCCATCACGCAGTCCTGCTTTGATGTGACGCCTATTATTCCGCCCATTTACCTGATTCCTTTCTAATTTACTGCTTTTCCTCTAACTGTCTTTCTGATATTTCTAATATTTATTATTAACCGTTCAATTTGCAGTGCTGCTTCAGACCCGCCCGAACTCAGCTTTCAAGCAGCTCTTCTTCCAGTTTCAGTATTGCCTCGGGCAATATCTGATGTTCGATTTCCAGCACGCGTTTTTGAAGATCTTCCGGAGTGTCGCCTTCAAGAACGGGAACGCTGCGCTGCAGTATAACAGGCCCCTTGTCGACGCCCTCATTGACGTAATGCACAGTAGCTCCGCTCTCTTTTTCTCCGGCAGCAATGACAGCATTATGCACATTCATGCCGTAATAGCCCATGCCCCCGAATTTCGGCAGCAATGCCGGATGGATGTTGATCACGCGCTTCGGGAAACGGTCCAGAAGATCGCTCGTCAGGATAGAAAGATAGCCGGCGAGCACAACAAGCTCCACTCCGGCTTCTTCGAGTTTATCTGCTATTTTTGACATCCTGACATGGATATCCGGATACTGATCCTTTGTAACTGCTTCAGCCGGAATACCGGCTTTTGCGGCTCTTTCGAGCGCGTAAACGCCTTCTTTGCTGGAGATCACCTTAACGACATTTATGCCCGCATCAATCACAGACTGCAGATCTGTGCCGCCTCCTGATACTAAAACTCCTACTTTCAGACGTCTCTCACTCACTTAAGTACCACCTTCCTGTATCTGATGTCTGTGTCCTCAGTATCACCTGCGCCCGCATCATTCATAGCTTCGATGTTTCCTATGACAAAAGCTTTCTCGCCTGCTTTTTCCAGAGCTGTTACAGTTCTTTCAACATCCTCCTTTGATACGACCATCATCATGCCAATACCCATATTGAATGTGCTGAACATTTCCTTCATCTCGATACCGCCGCATTCCCGGATATATTCAAATACCGGCAGTATATCCCAGCTTCCCAGGAAGAACTTAGCAGCAAGCCCTGCGGGCAGTATTCTCGGTACGTTTTCATAGAATCCGCCGCCGGTAATGTGGACGATGCCCTTTACGTCAATGTGTCTGACGGCTGCGCATGCGTTGGCGTAGATCCTGGTCGGTGTCAGCAGGGTATCTCCCAGAGAAGCACCGAGCTGATCGACATTCTCCTTCAGGTCCGCATTCATGTTATCAATGAATATCTTTCTTACCAGAGAGTACCCGTTGGAATGGATCCCGCTGGACGGAAGACCGATGATCATATCACCTTCTTTGATGCCTGCGCCTGTGATGATTTTTTCCTTATCAGCTATGCCAACCGAAAAACCGGCCATATCATATTCACCTTCGCCGTAAAATCCCGGCATCTCAGCTGTCTCTCCTCCGATGAGAGCGCTGCCTGACTGGCTGCAGCCCTCGGCTATCCCGCTGACGATATCAGCGATCTTCTCTGCTGTGACTTTCCCTGTGGCAATGTAGTCCAGGAAAAACAGCGGTGTAGCGCCCTGGCACAAAACATCATTTACGCACATTGCGACCAGGTCGATACCTACAGTATTGTGACGGTCCATCATGAATGCCAGCTTTAATTTTGTACCGACACCGTCGGTCCCGCTGACCAAAACAGGTTCCTTCATGCCCTCGATCGGCAGCTTGAACAGTCCGCCGAATCCGCCCAGATCTGTCAGTACGTTTTCATTGAATGTTTTCTTAACATGCTCTTTCATGAGCCTGACAGCTCTTTCACCTTCCTTTGTGTCAACTCCGGCGTCCTTGTATGTCAGTTTCTCAGTCATTTTTTACCCTTTCGAATATATTAATTTTATTATCTGTCCTTCAGCTGTTTCTGTTATTTGAATACGCCTTCTGAAATCTCTGCTTCTTCAAATATTCAATATGACAATGACTGCTTACTTTTCGATTCTTTCGAATACTTCCTGATAAGTCTCTTCTACGTCACCGAGATCTCTTCTGAATCTGTCTTTATCCATCTTTTTGTTCGTCTCGACATCCCAGAGTCTGCATGTGTCAGGCGAGATCTCGTCAGCCAGTATGATCTTTCCGTCTGCTGTCTTGCCGAATTCGATCTTGAAATCAACGAGTTTGAGTCCTCTTTCAAGGAAGAAAGCTTTCAGTTCTTCGTTGATTTTAAGAGCATAATCTCTGATAGTCGCGATTTCTTCTTCAGTAACTATGCCAAGAGCAATGGCATGTGATTCGCACATCAGCGGATCGCCCAGATCATCGTTCTTGTATGATACTTCGAATGTAGGAGCATCGAATACGATCCCTTCCTCTACGCCGTATCTCTTTGCAAAACTGCCTGCGGAGATGTTTCTGATGATCACCTCCAGCGGCATGATCGTAACAGCCCTGACAACTGTTTCTCTTTCAGAGAGCTCCTTAACGAAATGAGTCGGTATACCCTTTTTTTCCAGCATCTGCATCAGCAGGTTGCTCATACGATTGTTGATGACGCCTTTACCTGCGATCTGACCCTTTTTCTCTCCGTTGAATGCTGTAGCATCATCTTTATAATCAACTATCAGAAGTTCCGGATCATCAGTCTTAAAAACTTTCTTTGCTTTACCTTCATACATCTGCTCAAGTTTGTTCACCGCTACTACCTCCTTGCGTATATGAACTTTCATCACAATTTCATTTAT
>CADCRD010000030.1 GCA_902803725.1 uncultured Eubacteriales bacterium | reverse complement strand
GTAAAATTATTGGATACGCTTAAGAAATGTGCTGCTGAAGAGAACGTCAGAGTTATTGCTTATTGCCTGATGGAAAATCATTTTCACCTTTTGCTTCACACGGATTCCGGCCTTGACAGAATCATGAAGCGGATTGCAATAAGATATGCATATTATTATAATACGAAGTATGAAAGAAGCGGCCATCTGTTCCAGGACAGATACAAAAGTGAACCGATAAACGACGAGAGATATCTTCTTGCTGTTGTTCGCTACATACACAACAATCCTCAAAAAGCAGGGATCTGTCCCCGCGAAGAGTATCCCTGGAGCAGTTGGCAGGAATACATGGGAGAAGCAAATCTGATATCAAAAGATCCGATTATGGATATAATGGGCAGCAAGGAGAATTTTGAATCATTCAGTGAGAGCAATGAAAAAGTTGAATGTCTGGAGATTTCCGGAAAAAGATGTATGCCCGACAACACGGCAAAAGAGATCATTCAGAAAGTGCTTCATCTTAATAGCGGAACTATGATTCAGGCAATGAACCGTGAGGAAAGAGATGCTGCTCTCAGGAAGCTAAAGGACAACGGGCTCTCCATCAGACAGATCGAACGGCTGACAGGGATCAACCGTGGTGTTGTACAGAGGGCGTAAATTGTAAGCAGGTGTGTCAGGAGAACCGTCCCCTTGACACACCCTTGACACATTAGGAGGGAAAATGAGAAAAATACTTATTGTGATAGATATGCAGAATGATTTTATTGATGGATCTTTAGGAACGCCTGAGGCGGTGGCTATAGTTGACAGAGTCAAGAGTAAGATCAGAGCATATCAGACAGATGATGTCATTGCCACAATGGATACGCACGAAAAAGATTATCTTGAGACTCAGGAGGGCAGAAATCTCCCGGTAGAGCATTGTATCAAAGAAAGCGAAGGCTGGATGATCCGGGAAGATATCGCTGATCTTGTATCAGGAGCAAAGATCTATGAAAAGCCGACATTCGGCAGTCTTGCAATGGCAGAGGATTTGAAAGAGCTTTCAGAAAAGGAAGAAATCGAGCTGGAACTGATCGGCCTTTGCACTGATATATGCGTGGTATCCAATGCGTTGCTGCTAAAGGCAATGATGCCGGAGATCAGTATATCTGTTGATTCATCTTGCTGCGCGGGAGTCACTCCCGAGAGTCACAGGGCGGCGCTGGAAACAATGCGCATGTGCCAGATCAACATTATCTGAGTGTCGGGTGTAAGGGTGTGTCAGAGGAACCGTCCCCCTGACACTCAAATTCAGTTTCTTTTTGTGGTGTGTAATGATAAAATATATACAGTATAAAGTGCATCATCTTTGTTTACGCGATCAATGAAATAAGACAGATACTAATGATTACTTAAAGATAGTTTCAGGATGGCAGGCCGATGAACAGAAAAGAAAAGCGTTCTGATACAGAACTGTATGAGAGTTTTCTTTCCGGAGATACAGCAGCATATGATATGTTGTTGATTCGTTATGGCGACAGCCTGACTATGTATTTGCATAATTATCTGAAGGACAGTCATATGTCTGAGGATCTGATGATCGAAGCTTTTGCCAGGATCATGGTAAAAAAGCCCGGGATCGGCGAAGGTAATTTCAAGGCTTATTTATATAAGACCGGTCACAACCTGGCACTAAGGTATCTTAAACGAAATGCGCGCTTAAAGATATTCAGTATAGACGGGATGGAACCGGAGATAGCGGAATACATCCTGTATAATGGTACAGCAAATAATGAAAATGGTTTTGGCAGAGGCAGTTATGGCGACCCGCTGGATGAGACTCTCCTGAAAGAGAGACAGCAGTGTATAATGCAGTGCATGGACCGGATAGAACCGGAATTAAAAGAAGTGCTCTGGCTGATTTATTTTGAAAAAATGACATATGCTCAGACTGCTGAGGTCATGGGGGTGAAAACGAAGCGGGTCGAACGTTTGCTTGTCAGAGCCAGAGAACATATGCGCAGAGAAATGAAAAAAGAAGGGATAACTAATGCGCACGAATGAGGAACGTATAGAGTATATGCACAAGCGTGCGATTCAGATAAAGCAGGAGCAGAGGAAGAATAAAGTACGATTGATGCAGATCACAGCAACTGTGGCTTCTTTTGCCGCAGTCATTATTATAGCAGTGTTTATGCCACATTTTGTTTACCTGGAAGCGGGTGAGGGAAGTGTTCCGGGAGATATGAACGCAAGTATTTTCAGCAGTGGAAAAGCACTGGGGTATATTGTTATTGCTGTTATCGCATTTATACTGGGAGTGTTCGTTTCCGCATTCTGTATCAGGCTGAAAAAGTGGCAGGAAAGCAAAAATAAAGAGGAATAAGGATGATAGAGGCGATCTGCAATGCGATACAACTGATTCTGACCGGGGCATGCACGGTCATATCTTTATTGTTTGCGTTTCGCTCGAAAGCGCGGGTATGGTTATTGCTGGCTTTATTTTCAGGTGTCTTTTTTCTTGGCGATCTTTACTGGTATCTTTTTCTGGTTTTCTATCAGAAAACCCCGCAGTATTCGTACGTCTCGGATCTAAGCTGGGATGCTGCGTATCTGTTTCTTTTTTTGCTGCTGATACAGGTCAGAAATGTAAGGATCATGCCATACCGGATGATGAGGCAAAGAAAGAAAATGTGGGCAATTCCGGCATTCACTGCCTGTATGTGCATTTTTTTCATGCAATGGGGAGACTATATCAACAACATTGCGACAGCAGTCCTGATGACCGGTCTTCTGCTGTATTCGTTTGACGGGATCATTGCACAGAACAACGGAAATGGGAACGATGGAAGATTCAGAATGCTTTACATTGCAACGCTGGTTTTCTGTTTTTCTGAGTATATTATGTGGCTGTTCTCTTGTTTCTGGATGGGAGATACTCTTGCTAATCCGTATTTCTGGTTCGATATTTTGCTTTCAGGGACATTTATACTGTTTCCTGTGGCTCTCCGGAAGGGGGTGCAGGCATGAGCTATATCGAGAACATATATGTCTGCCTGGCAGCACCTCTTCTGATCGCAGCGATATGTATGCGCGGCAAGGGCATGAGGATGATGATGTTCCTTTTAGGCGGTATGACAATGTGTCTGCTGTCATCATATATCAGCACATTCATTGCAGCGGCGGTCGGTGTGGATCTGCTTTCTGCTTCTCTTGAGATAGCTCCTGTAACAGAGGAAATAATGAAATTTCTCCCTGTATTGTTCTATCTGCTGGTGTTTGAGCCGGGCAAGCCGGAAATCGCAGATGGTGTCCTGATGACGGCTGTCGGATTTGCTACTTTTGAAAATGCATGTTATCTGACCAATAATGGCGCAGATCATATCATTCATCTTCTGGTCAGGGGATTCGGTACCGGTGCTATGCACGTAGTATGCGGATTCCTGATAGCTGCAGGCCTTATTATTCTTTGGGACAGGATATGGCTGAGGGCGGCCGGTACCGTTGGGCTTCTTTCATTCTCGATGACGTATCATGGAGTATATAATATTCTTGTTTCACAGTCAGGAACACCGGCGATGACAGGATACATCATTCCTGTTCTTACAGTGATCATAACGATCATCTTTGGAAGAGATCTGTACCCAAAGGAGATCTGAAGGTCTGAGATCATTTTGTTTTTCTGTGTTTTTAAGAACCCGGGCTGGTATTTTTGCCGGTTCGGGTATCTTTATTTATAGAAGCATCTTTTGAATCGAAAGGACAGATCTGATGATGACACAGGAAGAAAGGATCAGAGAACTTCATAATAGAGCAGAAAAACTGCAAAGAGCAGCAGATGGCCGCAGGCTTGCCGTACTGGGCAGTGTTTCTGTTTTTTTTGCTGCTCTTCTGACAGTATCTCTGAATTTGATCGGTGGTTTGTCCGAGAACATCAGGGAATCTTCGTTTACCGGAGCATCT
>CADCRD010000029.1 GCA_902803725.1 uncultured Eubacteriales bacterium | reverse complement strand
GGAAGCCGTATATTTTAATGAGAATGGCAAAAAGGGAAAGGGCGAGATAATTGAGGTGGATAAATCGTCAGCTGAATATCACAGCGGACAGAAAAATCAGAGTTATGATATCAGGGTCAGAGTTATTCATGAGGATAATGAATATGAAGGAGCAGGCGTTATAACTGAGGAGGCTTATGCAGATCACCTTGCCGCAGGCAGCGCGGAAACAGAAATAGATATTTACTATGACCCGCTCGATCCGACAAAAGTCATTTTTTATGATCCTGCTCAGCTGGCTGAAAGAGGAAAAAAGAGCAACAAAATAGCTATGGCGCTGTTGCTGGCCGGTTTTGTGCTGTTCATAGCCGGAAGGGTCATGATGTGAAGAAAGACCACGTTCATTCAAGGCCGGGGAAGCCCAGCTGACGCAGCGCTTCGAATAAAATAATATTTGCGGAATTTGCCAGGTTGAACGATCTCAGCCTGGTTTCTTCACTCATGGGAATGCGGATACTCATATCCTCATGCTCTGAGATAAATTCACGCGGCAGACCTTTTGTCTCGCAGCCGAACAATATCATATCCTCATCCATGTAGCTGACATCTGCATACATATTGGTGCCTTTTGTCGTTGCCAGAAACATACGTCTGCCGTCATACTGCTCCATGAAATCATCAAGGCAGTCATGGACTTCGAGTTTTACATACGGCCAGTAGTCGAGGCCGGCTCTTTTAAGATGTTTGTCGTCGATCGAAAATCCCAGTGGTTTTACGAGGTGCAGCACGCTGCCAGTCGCCGCGCAGCTGCGGGCTATGTTTCCTGTGTTCGGAGGGATCTCCGGATTGACCATTACTATGTGAAGTGCCATTATTTTCTCTTTCTGATATAAATAAGTTATTATGAATACATTCTGATTTACCGGACGAATGAAATGATAACATGAATCATATGTACAGAACAGCATTTTTTTGAAATGAGCGAACAGACGATACTAAAAAAGACCTCCTTCGGTCAGAGAACAGGTCTAACGTTCGGGAGGTCAGTTTGTTATGGTGTGCAGAGTTGGTATTCTGACAATAGGTACTATTGATTGTTATCTGTTTTTGTAAGCTTCGATGCCCAGTCTCAACAGTTCCATAGCTCTTCTGATGTCATCCTGACACAGAACATAAGCTATACGGATCTCATCAATACCCTTGCCCGGTGTAGCATAGAATCCTGCAGCAGGTGTGAACATCATTGATTCACCGTTGTCTTCGAATTCTTCGAGCATGAATATCAGGAAGTCTTCAGCACTTTCTACAGGAAGTTTGATCGTCATGTAGAATGCGCCGCCCGGTTTCTGGCATACAACGCCCGGGATCTTCATGAGTTCTTCATAAGCGACATCTCTTCTGGCTTCGTATTCAGCTCTTACGCTGTCGACGTATGACATCGGCAGACGATACAGCTCTGTTGCTCCGATCATTTCCAGAGTCGGCACGCAGAGTCTTCCCATGGCGATCTTCATGACAGCATCGTGAAAATCAGGGTTTCTGTCAACAAGAATACCTACGCGGCCGCCGCATGTTGAGTAACGTTTTGAGATAGAGTCAACGATCAGGACTCTGTCTGCGATATCGTCCAGCATTCCGAGTGATGTGGGTTTTTTGCCGTCAAAAACAAACTCTCTGTAAACTTCGTCTGCAATGATCCAAAGATCATGTTTTTTGGCAAATTCGCCAACGATCTTCATTTCGTCCAGTGTCATTACACGGCCTGTCGGGTTGCCCGGTGTGATGCAGACAATGGCTTTTGTGTTTGGTGTAACCGCTGCTTCGAGCTGAGCCTCAGTAGCCCATTCATATCCGTTTTCCGGAGTTGTCTGGACCGGAACAACGCTGCCGCCGCTGGCTGTTACGAATGTGTGATAATTTGTGTAATACGGTTCAGGGATCAGAACATCATCACCCTCGTTAAGTATTACATTGAAAGCCATGCTCAGAGCTTCTGAACCGCCGTTTGTCACGAGTACATTCTGTCTTGTAAGTTTGATATCATACTGTGCAAAGTAGTCGATGATAGCATCCTGAAGATTGACATCTCCCGGTGACTCGGCATATCCGATAGTTTTAGCGTTATAAGCCTTGATGGCTTCCAGATAGCACGGAGGTGTCTGGATGTCCGGGTTACCTATGTTCAGATGATAGATCTTCTTGCCTTTTTCTTCGGCAGCGATAGCGATCGGATTGAACTTTCTGATCGGCGAACCCTGCATCTTTTGTACTCTGTCTGATAATTGCATTTTACTTCTCCTTTCATCGTTAAATGTTTCGTTAACAGATCACGTTATTTCTAAAAAATGTAGCTCTTAAAAAAACAGAGCTTTGGCATATTATAAACCACGTGCCCTTAAGCTCTGTGCTGTACCTGAAATCTCTTATTCTTCGGTGCCCGTCCTTTTTTGAGGGTCTCTCCAGAGTTCCATCCGCAATGTGTCCTGTTACCTGAGAGCTTCACAAGACAACGGGTACTGTCTGTGTTTTCACCTTCGGTTTTGTAAGATACAAATCTCCACATTACTTCAACTGGATTTGTTTGATTTTTCAACAATTATTATATAGAAGCACGAATATTTGTCAATATATAAAGGAATTTTTGCGATAAAAACCGATATTTATATTTGATTTGGTATTCTTTTTCACTGGGATGGATCTGTTTAAGAAATACAATTGGTTAAACGTTATTCAAATCATGCCTGCCTGAGCGGTTTTCTTTTGGCCCGGAAAGAAAAATATTACAAGACAAAACGGCAAAAATACGTTATAATGCGTTTTATTGCAGAGGTAAGAAAATATCAGAGAAAGGAGATGTGATCCGCACCATGCGGATCGCTTACGAACACATGGATTCTATAAATGTAGGATTGCTTGGATTTGGCAATGTGGGTACAGGAACATATGAAACGCTGATGATGAATCGTGACCGTATCACCGCTGCAGTCGGAACTGAGATCGACATCGTCAAGATCCTTGTCAATGACATCAACAAAAAGAGAACGATCGATGTACCGTTCAGTAAATATACATCCGATGTGAACGACATAATCAAAGATCCGAATATCGATATAATGGTGGAGGTGCTCGGAGGTATCGAACCGGCAACCAGTTATATGCTCAGTGCCATGGAATACGGCAAGCATGTAGTAACAGCTAACAAAGCAGCTGTAGCCGCGAACTATGATGTGCTGCATCAGACGGCGACAGACAATCATGTGCAATTTCGTATGGAAGCATCCGTCGGAGGAGGAATTCCGGTGCTCAGTTCAATAACGTCAGTATTGCGTGCTAACAGATTTGAAGAGATCCTCGGAATTCTTAACGGAACCACAAATTACATAATGACACAGATGGCCGAAAATGGTCTGTCTTATGAAAAAGCCTTAAAGCAGGCTCAGGAAAAGGGTTTTGCAGAAGCAGACCCGACAGCTGATGTCGAAGGCATAGATGTTGCAAACAAACTGTCTATACTTATGGCTCTGGCATTTGACCACCACATACATCCAAAGGACATACCTACTACGGGAATAACTAAGATCACTGAGGAAGAATTAAAAGAAGCTGATGCAGAAGGCAAAGTCATCAAGCTGATCGCAAGTGCAACTAACCGCGGCAGCCGTCTTGACTACAGTGTAAAGCCGATGAGGCTTCCGAAAGATCACCCGCTGGCTGGTGTAAAGAATGAATTCAACGCAGTATTTCTCAAGGGAAATGCAGTGGATGATCTGATGTTCTATGGAAAGGGTGCAGGTCCTCTGCCCACGGGAAGCGCAGTTGCGGGCGATATCGTACAGATAGCAACAGAAGAGCTGAAAGAAACAATGCATGAATTAATGGAGGGAAATAAAAAATGAGCTTATTTACTGAATGGAAGGATCTTACGAACAGTCAGACTGATGCAACGATAGAGGATTTCTGGAAACGCTATTGCGATACAGAGATAAAACTGTATTCACACATTCTGGAGCATCCAAATGATAAATTTGAAGGAAATGTAGGTGAACTGATAGAGCAGTTTGCGGTCGAGCCTGTTCTTTTCATGGGTTTTTTAGACGGCATCACGACTTCTCTCAAGAATGAGATGACAGAAGACGATCTGGAAAAGATCGACGAATCATCCGATATCTCTCTGGATATCGATCTTGAAAAACTGTATCTCAATATGCTCAATGCAGATGCTCCGCATCTTTACGGCCTTGAGCAGTGGGATGAACTGCTTTCTGAGGAAAAGAAAAAGGAACTCGTCAAGACTCACCGCCGTGCCGGAACAGTCGTCAAAGGCGAAAAGATCGGTCGCAATGATCCATGTCCGTGCGGCAGCGGAAAGAAATACAAACATTGCTGCGGACGCAACTAAAAGTCTCTCTCAGACAGATCAGACATTACAGGAATATTAATGAATCACGACAATGAAATTGCCACGGGCAATGAAAACAATTGCCGTGATTTTTTTCGAAAAAAACTAATACCTGTATCGGATAAAAATGCCGTACAACAATGATCAAAGAAAGTAACAGATGATCATTGTTTGTTATATGCGCAAAGATCTGCGACCGGGCAGCGTTCGCATTCCGGTTTTCTGGCGTGGCAACAGTATCTTCCGTGGAATATCAGCAGGTGATGTGCCCGTGACCACATGTCCCCGGGAATGTTCTTTTTGAGGTCTTCTTCGGTCTTCTCCACATTATCAGCTTCAGCCAGTCCGATGCGGTTCGATACCCTGAAGACGTGTGTGTCAACTGCGATCCTCTGATGTCCGAACCCTTCAGCCATAACGACATTTGCAGTTTTACGTCCTACTCCCGGCAGCTGAACAAGCATCTCATCGTCTTCGGGCACATTTCCGTCATATTTTTCGACCAGCATCTTTGCCTGATCGATGATCCTTTTCGATTTGGTCTTGTACATGCCGATCCTCTTTATGATTTCGGCGACATCTTCAGGGTCGGCCTGTGCCATGGCATGTGCATCAGGGTAAGCTGCAAAGAGGGCGGGCGATACTCTGTTGACACTGGCATCAGTTGTTTGTGCTGAAAGAGTTACACAGACCAGCAGTTCATAGACGTTCAGATGTTCAAGTTCGCATCCTGCATCAGGATATTCTGCTTCCAGCAGCCTCAGTATTTTATCTGTTTTTCTTTTGTCCATCTTTCTCATAATAGTGATATTGTACCATCAATATCTGAGCAACCGCTATAAAAATTTTTGTTGAAAGGATATTCAAATGGCTGTTACGGATCAGCGGGGGCAGCGATGGGGGAGCGGGTGCGGGGAACATGAAAGAATTATTTTCTTGAAAGCTATTCTTTTTTGGTGTAGTATCTATGAGGCGATATTATTTCATAAGATATTTTTAGGAGTAAAATAATGGGCAAAGAAAGGAAAATAATCCAGGTGGATGAGAGAGTTCCTGTAGGACAATGGATACCCCTCAGCATCCAGCATACTTTCGCAATGTTCAGTGCTTCTGTTCTCGTTCCGTGGCTCTTTGGCATCAATCCCGCCATCGTACTGCTG
>CADCRD010000028.1 GCA_902803725.1 uncultured Eubacteriales bacterium | reverse complement strand
TTTGTCCGAAGTATGTGCACTGAGTTAAAGGACGAGCAGCTGAGATTCTATGCATGCGGAGGGGACGGTACCCTGAATGAAGCCGTGAACGGGCTGTTTGCATCCGAAAAAGAATCGTATGCATCCGGAAACGGGCTGTCTGCTGATGCAGAGATCGCAAATATTCCTGTTGGTACGGGAAATGACTTTATCAGAAATTTTGGCGATAAAAGTGACTTCATGGATATAGCTCTTCAGATCAGGTCTGGTTCGATGACTTGTGATCTGATCCGTTACAGCGGGGTATGCGATGGCGAATATTTGTCGCGGTACAGTGCGAATATGTTCAACATCGGGTTTGACTGCAATGTTGTAGACAAGACGGCAGCGCTGAAGAAAAAGCCGCTGCTGTTCGGTCCGCTGGCTTATCTTGCCGGCGTTGGCACGATGCTTTTAAAAAAAGAGGGTGCTGATCTTACTGTGCGGTATGATGACGGAACTGAGTTTTCAGGCAGACTGCTGCTGATCGCGGTGGCAAACGGGTGCTACTGCGGCGGAGGAGTCAAGGGAATACCAAAGGCAAGGATCGACGACGGACTGATAGACGTCAGCCTGGTGAATAACACGACGCGCAGGAATTTTATCAGACTGTTCCCGAAGTATGCCAAAGGAACACATCTTGATGACCCTGCCGCTGATGATCTGATAATATACAAAAAGTGCAGACAGCTGACTATCAGGCCGAACGGGGATCAGATGAAACTGTGCGTGGATGGTGAGATCACAATGGCGGGCGAGATAAAATTCGAAATAGTTCCCGGTGCATTCAGATTCGTAGTGCCGGGGGAATAATATAATGATAAAGGAAAAGAACTACTGATATGAACAAAAATTTATTTAAAAGCAAGAGTTTAATAGTAAAAAGAATGTGGCTGCTGGTGCTGGTCCTGATGCTTGCTGTAATGCCGGTACTGTCAGGCTGCGGCCAGTCAGATGAAGCACAGGACGATAACTCAGGAAATAAAAGCAAAACAGAAGAACAAAAACCGGACCGCAACGGGACGTACGATTCCAAAGATGATGTAAAAGCTTATCTGGTGGAATATGGTGAGCTGCCCAATAATTACATCACTAAGGAGGAGGCGCGCGATCTGGGCTGGAGCGGCGGCTCGGTCGAGCGGTACGCGAAAGGTAAA
Organism: uncultured Eubacteriales bacterium; assembly: GCA_902803725.1. Classification (GTDB taxonomy): domain Bacteria; phylum Bacillota; class Clostridia; order Peptostreptococcales; family Anaerovoracaceae; genus UBA3738. The sequence continues at coordinate 2,136 of CADCRD010000028.1, read as the reverse complement.
TGCATTGGCGGTGACAGATTCGGGAATTACGAAAAACAGCTTCCGAAAAACAGCGACAGGGATTTTTACCATGAATGCGATATAGACACGCTTGGCAAAGACAGCCGCGGCGCAAAGCGGATCATTTATGCCAAAGACGGGGACATCTATTATACAGATGATCATTACGACACATTTGATAAAATATATGATGCAAACTAACAGATCAAAATACCGGAATGGAGACAGCCAATGAATAAATACAAAATCAATTTGTCAAAGATCAGCAGTCCGGGGCAGCTGTTTGAAGAACTCAAAGCCTGCGGACTGATGCATCCTGCATGCGGAAACAATCTGGACGCGCTCTATGATGTGCTGACTTCAGTCGGCGAGCAGTGTGAACTGGAACTGTGCGGTCTTGAAGATATTGAAGAGGATATGCGCGGTTACCTGGATGTCCTGCGGCAGGTACTGGAGGATGCAGAAGCGGAAAATACTTATTTCTCATTTTCGTATGAGTAGGGGACTGCAATATCGCTGTGTTCTGATCTGAATGATATAATTTCAGAAGTGAATAAAAGTGATAAAGAATGAAGAATGAATCATGAACTCAGAGACAGATAAGGGTGCGTTGGTTAGCCGGAAGTAGCAGAGAATATCATACAATATAATCAATTGTAAAATAGATAATTGTCAAAAACAAAAACTGGATGATTTTTTTGTAAACATTACAATAGAAAATCATCCTTTTTGTGTCATAATTAATTATGTAGGAAAAGGCGAAGTTTTTTAAAAATGAACAAATAACCTTGCCAAGTTTTTGTGTATGAAACAAAATCGTAATGGTAGGGCAAGAATCAAAACAATAAAATGATAAAGGATAAATTTAACGGTAACAAAGACAATAAAGAAAACGAACTGAAAAAGCTAAAGCGTGAAGAGCTGCTGAAGATCATGCTGGCGCAGGGAGAGGAAATCGACAGGCTGAAACAGCGTGTTGATGAACTGGAGAAAGAACTGGCAAATCGTGAGCTGAAATTCACGAAAGCCGGCAGCCTCGCCGAGGCATCACTTTTGGCAACAGATTATTTCAAAGAAACAGAAAAGGCGGCTGCACTCTATCTGGAGAACGTCAAACGAATGATTGATGAGGAATACGGCGTGCAGAACGCACAGCCGGAACCGGAAGATCAGCTTCAGCACTCCGAAGAGCCGCAGGATCCAGAAAGTCCGCAGGCTGTATCAGACACGCAGGACGCAGCGGAAAATGACGAATCGATTTAGAGCTGGTTCATTAAGTAAGTGTCTGTGTCAAATACGCCAATACTCGCAGACAATAAAACGTATATGTAAATGAAATAAAGACGTAGAATAAATGTTTAAGAAATTCGGAAAAACGGGGGATGAATCTGCTCCCGTCAGCACAATTGAAAACACAGCTCTGCCTCAGACGGACGTTATCCGTGAGGAATACGAGCGGGTCGAGTATCGCAGACGATTTGCAGGTACAGTTCGCAGTACGACGAATGTACTGATCGTAGTTGCAGCCATTGCCATTCTGGTAGCAGTACTGCTGCTTCCGATACTCAGAATATACGGCACATCGATGCACGGAACACTCGACAGCGGCGATCTTGTCGTTTCCGTCAAAGGTTCGAGTTTCGAAACCGGAGATGTGATCGCGTTTTACTACAATAATAACATTCTGGTAAAGCGAGTGATCGGAAACTCCGGCGATTGGGTCGATGTGGATCTGGATGGAAACGTTTACGTTAATCAGCAAAAGATAGACGAGCCGTACCTTCAGAACAAATCCTACGGCGAAGACAATACGAATATCGACCTGCCGTATCAGGTGCCTGAAGACCGGATCTTTGTAATGGGCGACAACAGATCTGTGTCCATAGATTCGCGAAACAGCTCGATAGGATGCGTTTCGTCCGAGCAGGTGGTAGGTAAGATCGTGTTCAGGGTGTGGCCGCTGTCAAAGATCGGATTCGTAAAATGACAGAGCAGATCCGGAAAGCAGCCTGAACCTGTTTGATGATAAAAACAGTCATATATGAAGTAACGTTCACAGAAACCGGATATAGCGAGGATGGATATAGTGTAACGGTTAACGGCAACGCAACTGCAACGCCGGTAAAAGCAACTGCT
>CADCRD010000027.1 GCA_902803725.1 uncultured Eubacteriales bacterium | reverse complement strand
TCAGGCTGTTAAATTCGGTGCAGAAGGCATAGGCCTTTGCCGTACAGAGCATATGTTCTTCGGAGAAGAAAGGATCAAGGCCATGAGAAGAATGATCCTTGCCAATGATGAATCAGAGAGAAGAGAAGCTCTGAAACTGCTGCTGCCGTACCAGAAGGATGATTTCAAGGGTATATTCGAGGCAATGGAGGACCGTCCGGTAACCATCAGAACACTGGATCCGCCGCTGCACGAATTTGTACCACACACAGATGATGAGATCAGAGTCCTGGCTGACGAATTTGGTCTGGATTTTGATAAACTCAAGGGCAGAGTAAAAGATCTTGATGAGTTCAATCCTATGCTGGGACACAGAGGCTGCCGTCTGACGATCACATATCCTGAGATCGCTGAGATGCAGGGTGAAGCTATCATTATGGCAGCTATCGAACTGAAGAAAGAAAAAGGACTTGAAGTAACGCCGGAGATCATGATACCGCTGGTAGGTAATGTTAAGGAGCTGGCGTATGTCAAGAAGAGAGTCGTCGATACTATTGAAAAGGTGTTTGAACGTGAAGGCGAGAAAGTCGATTACATCATCGGCACGATGATCGAGATCCCGAGAGCTGCCCTGACAGCTGACGAAGTGGCAACTGAGGCAGATTTCTTCTCCTTCGGAACAAACGACCTGACACAGATGACACTTGGTTTCTCGCGTGATGATACAGGCAACATCATCAGAGAGTACGAAGAAAAAGGGATCTTTGAGTTCGATCCGTTCCAGAGACTGGATCAGACAGGTGTGGGTCAGCTGGTTGAAATGGCAGTCAGAAAAGGCCGTAAGACCAAGAGCAACATCAAACTTGGTATCTGCGGAGAACATGGCGGTGATCCTGCCAGCATCGAATTCTGCCACAGAACCGGACTTGACTATGTCAGCTGCTCACCGTTCAGAGTTCCGATAGCCAGACTGGCTGCGGCACAGGCAGTTGTCAAAGAAAAGATGGATGTAAAAAACGATAAATAAAGCCAATCTGATTTAACTTATAAAGAACAGAATCCCGGCAAAATAGTTTCATAACAGAATTTCAAACATTTGCCGGGTTTTTTGTTTTGCGGACTTATTATTTTGTATCTTTCATTTCAGGCTGACAATAACATTTTTTGTAAGCAGCATGGAAATTGTTGATCATGTATTGTATAATCTCATTTATTGTATGTTGGATATTTGGAAAGAAGGCACTGAATAATGATAAATGTAAAATATGTACCGGCATATGACCGCAGGGAGGAAGTCAAAGAATTGTTTGACCGATACACTGATATGCTGATCGAAGGAGATCCGGGCTTCAAAGAGTTCTTAAAGATGCAGAAATATGATGATGAACTTGAAAATCCCGCTGAAAAATACGGTATGCCGGACGGAAGACTGTATCTTGCTTATGTTGATGATAAGCTGGCCGGATGTGTTGGTCTGCGCAGGTTTGATGATACGCGCTGTGAACTTAAACGACTTTACGTTAAACCTGAATACAGGGGCCGGCATCTCGGCTCTGAAATGCTCGGAATGATTATAGATGAAGCAAAAAAGATCGGCTATGATCAGATGCTGCTCGACACACTTCCGTTTTTAGAAAGTGCATTGAAGATGTACAGAGGCTTTGGATTCACTGAGACAGGGCGGCACAATGACAGTCCGCTGGATACATCTATCTATATGAAGCTGGATCTCAGATTTGAATTCAGGGATATCAGACACGATGAAACTGATCAGGCGACAGAACTGGAAGCGATCTGCTTTCCGCCACATGAGGCTGTTGATGATCAGTTCATGATCGAAAGAGTGCATAAAGTACCGGATCTCTTTCTGGTCGCGGAAGACAGGGAATCAGGCAAAATTGCCGGATTTCTAACAGGTATAGCCGTTAATGAAGAAAAATTCAGAGACGAATTTTTTACTGATGCATCATTACATGATCCTGAGGGCGACAGTGTAATGCTTCTCGGGCTGAATGTGCACCCTGATCACAGGGGACAGGGACTTGCAAGAGAACTGATAAGACGATACCAGGCAAGAGAGAGAGGAAAGGGCAGAAAAAGGCTGGTTTTGACATGTTCTGACGATAAAGTGAAAATGTATACCAAAATGGGATTCACTGAAACCGGAATGTCTGCATCGACCTGGGGAAATGAAAAATGGCATGAAATGGTAATGGCGCTTTAGCCTGATCATCCAATCAATAAAAAAGATAGTGAAAAAAAGCCTGCAATACTGTAAAATCTATAGAAGTAAAAATGTCAGGAGCTAAGCAACAGGAGTGATTCATTAATATGAATGAGAATAAGAAAAAAGATCTGAATGGTATTGAAGATAATGATAAAGAAATAAAAACAGAAGAAAAAACAATAAAAGAAACCAGGATGATCCATTCACTTGTGACTTTTGCAGTGCTGATTGGGGTAATGAGTGCAGCAATAATCCATTACGAAGTAGATCCTCATGTCCCGATGTTCATTGGTGTCATAGCATCGGCATGTGTAGCTCTTTATCTGGGATACAGCTGGAAACGAATAGAAAAAGCCATGATGGATGGCATATACAGAGC
>CADCRD010000026.1 GCA_902803725.1 uncultured Eubacteriales bacterium | reverse complement strand
TCGACATCCTCTGCTATCTGAAGGGCATTTCTCTTTTCAGTCCCTTTGAACATCATGTGTTCGATCAGATGAGATATGCCTGATATTCTCTTTTCTTCATTGACAGCTCCCGTTCTGACCCATATACCTACAGCTGCAGAATTGAAATCTGCCAGATGGTCCAGTACGACCGTAACGCCGCAGTCAAGTGTTTTGATCTTTACCATGTATTTTTTCTCTCTTTCAAATATTTCAATCTCAGCCGGTGTGCCTGTCTGGACAAAGCAACCGCCTGCTGCATCCTGTCATGTTATCTTATACTGTGTAATTGTACTTTTTTTCCGGATCGGCATACTGCTCGTACATCTTTATAACGGCCTTTGCATTGGCAACAAATGCTTCATAAGGCTGTTCATTGCCTCTTTCTCCTTCAAATACTTCTTTAGTTGCCTTCTCCAGCATCTGCTCAGGAGAAAGACCGCTGTTCCACATCCCTACGGTATATTCCTTTTCTTCTTTTGCTTTTTCCTCAAATACTTCCCAGTATCTGTCGTTGTAATATTCCGGAACAATTCCATAATGAGGAGAAACTATTCTCTTTGCTCCGTACCTGCGGCATTTCTCAAGTGACTCCATTGAATCGTCATAACTCTTGAGGATAGCCACTTCCGATCTTTCCGGACCACTGCAGATTCCCGTGCTCTCGCTGGTGAACATAATGCTGTCAGGCTCCAGTACGTACGTCATTGCACAGTCAGTGTGCCCTTTTGTCGACAGACATACGATGTAATGGCCGTTTCCAAGTTCAAGCTTATCTCCGTCATCAAGCACCATATCTATACCCATCCCGTCAGTGATAATCTCTTCATCACCTGTTCCGTACTGAGAAGCGGCATAAATTCCAAGGTCTTTGATGACCTTGAGCGCGCCCGGCCGCGTAAGAACATACTGACCATGCGCTGATCCGCACACAACGGCATCCGGGAATTCTTTTTTTATATAAGGAAGCGCCCCGATATGATCATAGTGCGTATGACTGATCAGAATGTAATCGAGGCTCCTGCCATTTAATATTTCTTTTATATTACTGATCGTTTCCCCGGCAGAATAAGCCATACCGCAATCTATCATCGCTGTCTTTTCTCCGCTGAGGATCAGCGTGGCCTCTCCTCCGTGCTGATGCTCGGTCGCGCAGACTATTCCTTCGGGATAATCCCTTCTGTAGCTGTTCTCAAAGGGAATAAAAGAGTCGACATATATTTTGCTTTCTTTCTTTGCCATATCATTCTCCGCCCTGTTTTTCATTACAATTTAAAGCTTCATTTTTCAGTTCAGATTATCATATACATATCCGTTTTCCAGATAATCCTCTTCAGGATCATCTATGACCCTGTCTCTGGACTGACTGGCAAGATCCAGTATGTAATCATCTATTTCGTAATCTGTGGCCTGAGAAAAATCAGCCTTGTGATCTTCGTTATCCAGTCTGCCAATGCGCAGCATAGTGATCGCATCCTTTACAGTCATGATGGCAGGAGTATCACTGCCATATTCGGTCACTTCTACAGCTGAATCAAATGAATACCATTCATGGAATCTAGACAGTTCCTCCGCAAAGCGCTCGATGCCCTCTTCATCCTCATCATCGTTCATTATCAGTGATGCAAGAACATTCCTGAGCGTATCAAGAAGTGCGTAAATGCTTACATATTCATGAGTCACAGCATTCATTATGTCATCAAAATACTGCCCAATGACCTCGGCAACACTTTCCGGATCCGTCTGACGAAAAAGATCGGCAAGTGCTTCCACTGGGATCTCCTCTTCACTTTCCACTATGTCCGCAAAATTCTCAAAATATTCAAATTCATCAGGTGAATCAATACCTAACATTTTCATCAATTCGTTTAATTCCATATTCTTCCCTCATCAGTTTGCATTTCTGAAGATTTATTTTGTGTCAATATCCAGATTTTTAAATTCTATCTTCGAACGGCTGCCTGCGCAGATTGCATTTATCATGTTCACGAAATTTTCCGAAAGGTCGCTGGCATAAAATATATTCTCGCTCTCTTTTTTCTCTGCAAACATCTCCTTTTCCGACAGTATCGAATTCACGTCGCTGACGATCTCCTCTGAAGGGTTGATGATTCTGAGATTCGGATACAGCCTTGTGATGCTGTCTCTGATCAGTGGATAATGAGTACATCCCAAAACCAGAGTGTCGATCCTGTTTTCAAGTATGAAATCATCCAGATAATACTGTATCGTCAGGTCCATGATATCGCTCTGTGCGAAGCCCTCTTCAATAAGCGGAACGAACGCAGGTGTTGCCATTTCAAATACTGAGATATCATCTCTGATCTCACGGATCTTACGTCCGTATATGCCGCTGTTTATCGTCACCTTCGTTCCGATAACTCCGACTCTGTTTTCCGAAGAACAGCTGTGGGCAACCTTTCTTGCAGCCGGTTCAATAATTCCTACTATCGGAATTTCAGGAAATCTCTCCTGTAGATCGGCAGCACAGATAGAGCTGACTGTATTACAGGCGATGACTATCATCTTGACGCCTCTGCCTACCAGAAAATCCGAGATCTGCGCAGAGAAATTCTTAACAGTACTCTCAGCCTTTGATCCGTATGGTGTACGCGCTGTATCCCCGAAATATATCAGTTTTTCATCAGGCAGTTCGTCCAGCATGCAGTTGACACACGTCAGCCCGCCAAGGCCTGAATCGAACACACCTATAGGTCTCTTGTCCATTTATGTACCTTTCCAGTTCAGACCCGATCCATTTCAGGTCTTTATTATCTGCCGGCATTTCTTCAAAAAAAAGACCCGGCTTTATCCAAACAAACTGTACAATTGAATAATTACAATGTATTAGTATATCATACTGATCTGAGTAACGGTCAATTTTTTATGGATTTTTCCACTTCAATTTTCAGTTTGTTTTTGTTGCCGGATCATCAGACAGATAACCTTGTCTCCCTGCTCCGTTATCTTTATTGTTATCATTTAAACTGCACATAGACTACTTCGCATGGATTTCCGAATCTCGGTATGAATCTGTAAGGATTACTAAGTCCCCTGGAAATGATTATTCTGCAATCTTGTCCATAATGGATGCCGCTGGTGTATTTAGGAAACAAACCCTGTCCTGGCGCAAAAACACCACGTCCCATAAATCGCCACTGACCTCCGTGAGCGTGACCAGAAAGCACCAGGTCTATCTTCCTGTCTCTGAGCATCGGCTCTCTCAGGCACCAGTATTCAGGATGATGACAGAGCAGTATCTTATATCCATCTTCCTTCTCAAAACCATCCAGCCATGAGCTTTCAGCCGGATACTCACCGATATCCTTTGGTTTGCTGCGATATGGATATCTTTCGTATTCCTCTTTGCTGTCCTCACTGTTATACTCATCGCGAAAACGGTTATAGCTAAGTGAATGAGCTGAAGTGAGCCCGCCGACAAGGACTCTGTCAGAAGAGTCTGCTGAATTCTTCCCACAGATCTGCCCGTCCGGCAATCTCAATTCTGTCCATGCATTATCCACTATTACAACACATGTCTCACGCAGCTTGTCAAACTCATCATCGCAAAGCATGCACTCATGATTTCCTATTGACATATATGTTGGTGCGAGTTCGCAGCATCCCTCGAGCAGCGGCATGATATTCCGGCATCTGTTGATGACTAACTCATCATCTCCCGGAGAATACCCCAGCACAAGATCCCCCGGGATCATGAT
>CADCRD010000025.1 GCA_902803725.1 uncultured Eubacteriales bacterium | reverse complement strand
TATCCGGAAAATACGAGAAGCAAAATCAACAGAATAGCTATTAGTTTACGAATTTTTCTGCCAAAACCACCTTTTTTCTTTGCAGCTCTTGCAGCTGCTTTTTGTGCTTTTTTTCTGGCTTTCCTGTCATTTTTCGGATGCCTTCCACGGCGCTGCCTGTTTTCCTTCGTGCCTTCTTCTCTAAGCCTGCGCAGTTCGTCCTGCTGCGCTCTGAGGTCTTTGTACTGTGCCTCTCGTGCCAGATTTCGGGCTCGCATCGCCCGTTCATCATCCACTGCACCGCCGTATGTATCCTGTCCTTGCTGATCGCCGTAATAACCGTTACCGTACTGTCCGCCGCCGTATGGATCCTGCTGATAATCGTTATAGTACTGATCCCAATTGTTATATGAATAATTCCTGTGCCGGTCATACGTCATACCGGACCGCTCGTATCCATCGTATATCCGGTCGCCACCATTGGTATTCAGACGGCGGTCACGTTCGGCACTGCGCCTTACCAGTCTTTCATAATCATCACGGGCTCTGGCCTGGCGCTCGTATTCATCTGCGGCGTTTTTGTAATTACTGTTCTCACCGTTGCGGATCTTCGTTCTTTTGATCGTATCATCACTGATAACAGTCGTATCCTCCCTGTCACCAAAATCTTCCCATCTTCTATTATCTTTTCCCATTTCTTTTTCCTCTGCATTGATTTAATATTATTTTTTATTTCATTCATTTTTATTTTGAACAAAATGATCCTTGAGATCGATGCAAGCTGTATTTTTTCGTGACTTTTATTATATATAAAATTGTTTCGTAAAACTGCTCTTACTATCACTGAAACCCAAGAATAAAAACAAAAAAAGCCGGCTGGACCAGCTTTGTTTGATTATACACTTATCGAGTGAATTTGTAAAACAATTTTAGATGATGCCATCATTTTTACAAGCATATCGTAAGTGCAATTATTTTTCCAAATAGCCGTATTTGCGGTAAAAATCTTCTTTATACTGTTCAAAACGATCTTCCTCGATCGAGCGTCTGATATTAGCCATTGTGCTTACAAGAAAATGCAGGTTATGTTCAGATAGCAGCATCGATGACAGCATCTCGCCCGATTTAAACAGGTGCCTCAGATAAGCCCTTGAGTAATTACGGCAAACATAGCAGTTGCACTCCGGATCCAGCGGCTCGAAATCCCTCTCAAACTTTGCATTCTTGATATTCAGATTGCCATGTGAAGTCATTGCGACGCCGTGACGCGCGATCCTCGTCGGAAGCACACAGTCGAACATATCAACGCCTCTGGCTACACCCTCAAACAGATAATCGGGTGTGCCGACGCCCATCAGATAACGTGGCTTGTTCTCAGGCAGATAATCGACACAGTAATCCAGCACACTGCACATCAGTTCTTTTGGCTCTCCGACCGACAAACCTCCGATAGCATAGCCCGGAAGATCCATATCGACTATATCGCGGGCGCTCTTCTCACGCAGATCCTGGTACATGCCGCCCTGCATAATACCGAAAAGAGCCTGCTCTTCCCTGTTTGTCCAGGCATCTTTACACCTGGCCAGCCATCTCGTCGTCCTCTCCATCGAGGGCTTTACATATTCGCGGTCAGCCGGATAAGGAGCACATTCATCAAAAGCCATCATGATATCCGAGCCCAGATCCTGCTGGACTTCTATCGATGATTCCGGTCCGAGCATATGTCTTGAGCCGTCTATAAATGAAGCGAACTGAACGCCTTCCTCTGTTATTTTTCTCAGATCGCCCAGACTGAACACCTGAAATCCGCCGCTGTCTGTCAATATCGGCCTGCTCCAGTTCATGAATTTGTGCAGACCGCCTGCCTGTTTTACGATCTTCGAGCCGGGTCTGAGGAACAGATGATAGGTATTTCCCAGTATTATCTCCGCTCCCAGATTTGCGACCGCTTCCGGCTTCATCGCCTTCACCGTCGCTGCAGTACCGACCGGCATGAACACAGGAGTCTGTATTGTACCGTGTTTTGTTGTTATCTCGCCGCGGCGGGCCTTTCCGTCCTTTTTTATCAGTTTAAATGACAGTGATCCCATTTATTACCTCTTTCCGATGACTGCTCTCAGATAATGAACATTGCATCGCCGTAACTGAAAAATCTGTATCTTTCTCTTACGGCTTCTTCATATATTTTCAGTATTTTTTCACGATCGTACAAAGCTGATATCAGCATCATCAGCGTTGATTTAGGCAGATGAAAATTAGTGATCAGTGAATCGATCACCTTGAATTCATATCCCGGATAAATAAATATGTCCGTACTGCCCGATCCTGCCTTAACAAAACCGTTTTCATCCGCCGCACTCTCGCATGTCCTGGTTGAAGTTGTTCCGACAGATATTATGCGCCCGCCGGCTTTTTTGGTATCGTTAATGGTATCTGCGGCCTGCCTGCTGATCTCATATTCTTCAAAGTGCATCTTATGGTCTTCTACTCTGTCGGCCTTAACTGGTCTGAATGTGCCAATGCCGACATGCAAAGTTATATAAGCCAGCCGCGTTCCTTTAGCTCTGATCTTTTCCAGCAGTTCGTTCGTAAAATGAAGTCCCGCCGTCGGAGCTGCAACGCTGCCTTCTTCATGTGCATAAACCGTCTGATAACGTTCTTTATCTTCAGTCTGCGCAGCCCTTTCTATATATGGCGGCAGAGGCATTGCTCCGATCTGCTCGAGCCTCTGCATAAATATGCCTTCATAATCAAAGCGGACTATCCTCGTTCCGTCTTCGCCGTTTTCCAGAATTTCTGCAGTAAAATCATCTTCAAAGATGACTTTATCTCCCGGTTTCAGTCTCTTTCCCGGTCTGACCATAGTCTCCCAGATGTCACCATCGATGCGTTTCGTCAAAAGAAACTCTATCTTTGCTCCCGTGATATCCTTCGTACCAAACAGCCTCGCCGGTATGACCTTTGAATCATTCAGAACCAGACAATCGTCCGGTCTGAGGTATTTTTCTATATCATAAAAATGTTCATGCTTTATTGTGCCTGTCTTCCTGTCTACTACCAACAGCCGTGATCCGTCACGTCTGTCACACGGTTTTTGGGCAATTAGCTCTTCCGGCAATTCATAATCAAAATCTGCTACATTCATACTTTTCGTCTTTCAGGCTTTCTAAATTGTTATTTTTAATGATCAAACGACTTACTCTTCATCCATACTGATCTGGTCGCCCACAAACTCTATCCCCAGGTGTTTGTAAGCTAGTTCAGAGACCACACGGCCTTTCTGAGTCCTGTGCATGAACCCTGCCTGGATCAGATATGGTTCATAAGCATCTTCGATAGTTATTCTCTCTTCTCCGATGGATGCAGCTATGGTGTCTATGCCAACAGGACCGCCGCCGAACCGCTCTATTATAACACGCAATATCTCTCTGTCCAGCTGTTCCAGTCCCATATCATCCACATTCATGGCCTTGAGTGCTCTGCCGGTAATGTCCATCGTTATAGTATCCGAGCCTTCTACCTGAGCAAAATCACGCACTCTTTTCAGCAGCCTGTTTACGACTCTGGGGGTGCCTCGCGATCTCACGGCTATCGCCTTCAGGGCATCCTCATCGATCTGCGTGCCCAGCAGCCCTGCCGTTCTGCTTGCGATCTTCATCAGTTCCTGCGTCGTGTAATTTTCAAATTTACAAATCACTCCGAACCTGTCTCTTAAAGGCGCGGAGAGGCTTCCGGCTCTCGTCGTGGCTCCTATCAAAGTGAATTTTGCAAGATCGAGTCTGATAGAACGTGCTGATGGTCCTTTGCCTATGATAATATCCAGCGCATAATCCTCCATGGCTGAATACAGGACTTCTTCTACGCTGCGATTCAATCTGTGAATTTCATCGATGAACAGCACGTCATTTTCATTGAGATTAGTCAGAATGGCAGCCAGATCTCCTGCTCTTGCGATCGCAGGTCCGGACGTGATCCTTATATCCACTCCCAGTTCATTAGCAATGATTCCTGCCAATGTGGTTTTTCCCAGCCCCGGAGGGCCGTAAAACAGCACGTGATCCAACGGCTCACCTCTCATTTTTGCTGCTTCGATGAATACCTTGAGATTGTCGGTCGCTGTCTGCTGCCCTATATATTCATCCAGTGTCTGAGGTCTCAGCGTGAACTCAGACTGTTCTTCCAGATGACTGGCATTCGGCGCAACGATACGCTCATCCAGTTCACCATATCCTGTCATATCCATATTGATTCCTTCTTTTTTCCTTCTTGTTTTGTCCTGTCAGGTAGTTACGGGCCGCTTATATATTCTTCAGCGCCGCCTTTATATATTCTTCGACGCTGAGATCTTTATCTTTGATGGCAGTCAGCGCTCCGGCTGCTTCTGCTCTGGCATAACCCAGTGCAATGAGAGCATCGATCGCTTCGGCTCTGTTGTCACCCGCCGCATTAACTGGCGCCGATCCGAAGTCCTCTCCGTCCGGGATCAGTGAACTGCTGCCTATCTTGTCTTTGAGTTCCAGAACGATCCTTTGCGCCGTCTTCTTGCCTATGCCATTCGCCCGCGTCAGCATGGCGGCATCTTCATAAACGATCGCTTTTCTGACTTCCGCCGATGGCATTGCAGACAAGATGGCCATCGCCGCTTTTGCTCCGACGCCGTTTACAGTGATCAATTTTTTGAATAGCATCAGGCCCTCTTCATCATCAAAACCGAAAAGGCTGATATCGTCTTCTCTGACGTTCATATATGTGAACACTGTCACTTCTTCGCCTTCCTGCGTCATGTACAGTCTGCTGTTTCCGGGAACGCAGACCTCGAATCCGACACCGCCGCATTCGATCACAGCACTGTCAGCAAGTTTCATCGCCAAAGACCCTTTGATATAGTGTAACATTCTTTCTCCTTTATCGTTTGTTTATATGCTCTGCCCCGCTTACCTTCGCATCTGCAGCCTGCTGAGACTGGAATCACTGTGTCCGTGTGTTATAGCCGCAGCCAGTGCATCTGCCGTATCGTCAGGCTTTGGCACCTTGTCGAGGTTCAGTATGGTCTTGACCATGAACTGCACCTGTTTTTTGTCCGCCCTGCCGTTACCCACCAGAGCCTGCTTTATCTGCAGCGGCGTATACTCCGCGATGTCCAGACCGCTGTTGGAACAAGCAAGAATCGCAACGCCTCTCGCCTGCCCGACCAGGATCGCTGTCTTAGCATTATTGTTGAAAAACAATTCTTCGATCGCAGCCACATCCGGTTCGTATTGCTGAATGATACTCATCAGCATTGTGTAAAGGTGTTTCAGTCTGTCAGGCATCGGCATATCTTTATCTGTAGTGATCGAATCATAAGCAACCACGTTAAAGTGATTACCTTTCATGTCTACTATACCGTATCCCATTATAGCATATCCCGGATCTATTCCCAGTATTCGCATTGTGTTTCGCTGCCTTTCTTATGACTTTGTTTTGCCCGGATGCAATTCTGATCCCGCCGCCAACTGATTATAGCATACAAACATACGTTTGTGAATAATGTCATTGTTGTTATTTTTTTATTGAATAATCTATTCATAAAATGGTATAATTATTACCAACGAGATGATAATTATAAGCACAGAAGAGGAGATAAAATGAGATACTCCAGGCAGAATATGGTTTTGGAACTCATCAATAAATATGAGATCGAAACACAGGAAAAGCTGTGTCAGTTACTGAAAGAATCAGGATATGATGTGACGCAGGCGACTATATCAAGAGACATCAAGGAACTTCAGCTGGTCAAGACCATGTCGCCTTCCGGTAAATACAAATATGTACAGCACCGTGAAGAAGGACCGATCAGTAACCGTTTCGTAAAAATATTCAAAGAAACGATTCTTTCCGTAGATGCAGCCGGCAATATTATCGTGATCAAAACACTATCAGGATGCGCGAATGCCGCTGCCGAAGCCATCGACTCTCTCAATGTCGATCATATAGTCGGTTCGGTTGCCGGAGACAATACGATCCTCGTGGTTATTGAAGACACAAAATATATTCCCGAGCTGATGGCAAAATTCAAGGAATTACTATAAACCATTATTAAAAACCGGCGATGTGATTTTTGAAAATTTAAACGAACTAATATAAGGAGTTATTGTAATGATATCACATATTCTGATCCGTGATTTTGCGACGATCGAAAAAACAGAGGTCAGCTTTCATAAAGGTCTGAATGTTATCACCGGTGAATCCGGTGCCGGAAAATCTGTGATAGCTTCAGCTATCAGTCTTGCACTGGGAAGCCGCGCAGATTCAGCTTATATCAGAACAGGCTGCGATTCCGCAACAGTTCAGATGATTGCAGAGCTTAACAATCGCGAGATTATTGTCACACGCGAAGTTTCAGCCACCGGCAAGAACATTTGCCGTATAGATGACCATCTGGTGACGCTTTCTGAGCTGCAAGAGCTGTGTTCTCAGCTGGCTGACGTTCACGGCCAGTTCGACAACCAGTCTCTTCTCAAGGTCGAAAATCACTTAAAACTGGTAGATGACTACGAAAAAGATGCCATCACGCCTGTTCGCCATAAGGTAAGCGAACTGTATTACAAATATGTGGATGCGGGACGCAGACTTGAGGCAGCAAAGAAGATGATCGAGAACAACGATCAGGAAAAAGAGCTGCTGAAATACCAGATCGATGAGATCGAAAAAGCCCAGCTGATACCTGGTGAAGAAGAAAAGCATCATGAAGAGCTGGAGATAATGGAAAATAACGAGAGTATATTCAGAGCTCTGGATGAAGCTTATGCTCACGCCAACGGCGATGACATCAGTGCCATGGACAAATTCGATTCCGTTATAATGCCTTTGCGCGGAATAACTCAGTTCTCCCATGAAGCTTCGGAAATTGAATCAGAACTGACGGATTTCTTTTACAGATTCGAAGACATAACGAACAGGATCCGCGATATGCGTGACCGCATAGTCTTCAATCCTGACAGGATCGAAGAGCTGAATGACCGTCTTCACTTTATCAAAGAACTCAAGAAAAAGTATGGCGAGAGTATCAATGAGATCCAGCTTACAAAAGACGATATGGAGAAAAAACTACGTGAACTTGCTGACCTTGACTCAGAAGTCGATTCTCTGCAGCTGGAATATTCACGTCTGGAAGAAATGCTGAAAATAGAAACAGAAAATCTTTCAAGACTGCGCAAAACATCAGCTGAAAGTCTTCAGAACAAGATCCAGTCAGAACTGGAAAATCTGAACTTCAAAAATGCAAATATCACGATTGATTTTAATTATTCTTCCGAGTTTGGCCCCAACGGCGTCGACAATGCGGAATTCCTGCTGACAACAAACGTCGGAGAGCCTCTCAAACCACTGGCAAAGATAGCCAGCGGCGGCGAAATGTCAAGGATCATGCTGGCATTCAAAAAAGTCATAGGCGAATATGACGGCATAGGAACGATGATCTTTGATGAGATCGATACAGGCATAAGTGGTGAGACTGCTGATATCGTTTCGAGAGAACTCAAGCAGATTTCTCAAAATCACCAGGTGCTGTGCATTACTCACCTGCCCCAGCTGGCAGCAACCGCGGAGCATAACTACCGCATCGAAAAGACAGACGACGACAGCCGTACATTCACAACGATCAAGGAACTGAGTGAAAAGGAAAAGATCACTGAGATCGCAAGACTGCTCGCAGGCATAAATGTATCTGATATAACACTTGCCAGCGCACAGGAGATGATCAATCTTGCAGGCCGCGTATAAGATCCCAAAGACACAGTTCTTTTATCTGCTTTGTGATCTGATACAGACACACTGAATATCAATTAAGGAAATCTTTTCTATGATTTCCTTTTTTATTATTTATTATTAAAAGAGCCGGCGCAATGCACCGGCTCAGATTAGTACTTTTTCTTATATGTATGTTTTTTTCAGATCATCTCTGCTTTTCAAAAGGTTCTTTGATTAGCCAAAGATTCCCAGTCCGAAGAATCCGTCGATCTGTCCAAGAAGGATGAATGCCATTGCGACAGGTGACAGGAACTTGTAACAGAATGTCCAGTATCCTTTGCCGCCGAAGGAGTTACCTTCAAGTTCGCATTCCTTCTGGATCCAGTCTACCTTCATTCCGTATCCGACTACGAGAGCCAGGCAGAATGAACCGAACGGCATCAGCAGACCTTCTGCGAGCAGATCGTAGAAGTCGAGCCAGCAGAATCCCAGAGGCTGCGGGAGGCCTGCGCCGCCC
>CADCRD010000024.1 GCA_902803725.1 uncultured Eubacteriales bacterium | reverse complement strand
GACTGAAAATCCATGTGTCGGCAGTTCAATTCTGCCTGGGACCACCTTAAAGAAAAGCTCAAGCGTAATGCCTGAGCTTTTTCTTTTTCTGAACTGAATGAAATGGTTAATTGTCTTGAAATCTCAGTCATTTTTGGCTTTTAATATGTCAGTAATAATTTCTAAAGCGATTACTGAGTAAGCACTAAAGATTTCCCTGAATGGCTTAAACACTGAACAAAATGAAAATTCATGAGTTTCGAATGGCTCAAATTTGAGACCTTGTATCTCAAATTTGAAACGAAATTATAAAGGACAGCTGGTGATTGAACCTGTTTGAGGTCATTCACCAGCTGTTTGAACTATTTCTTTTTGACCAGGTCTTTCTCCCTGATCAGAATCTCCTGAGGTATGGAGTCACTCCAGGGAAGCAGGTCTTCTATTGGTTTTGAACGGATATTTTCAAGACAATATGAAAGATACTGTTCCGCCTTCAACCCGTTGGCACGTGCAGTCTGCACGATCGAGAACAGCTTTGCCGTCACATCTGCACCATCTGCTGTCTTGCAGAAAAGGAATGATTTCCTGGCTATGACGAACGGCTTGACTGCTCTCTCTGCCAGATTATTACTGATATCCACATAACCATTCTCCAGATATGTATACAATTCTTTCCGGTTGTTATTGTAATAATTCACTGCTTTCTTCAAGGCAGTATTCATTCCCGGCTCTATGGATTCGATGTGCCTGTTCAGTTTCTCTATACAGTTCAGATAATAGGGCTTGTTTCTTTCCTGTCTGATCCGCTCTGCTGTATATTTCTTCTTTCTGAACTTGTCCTCATGGTGGAACAGCTTTCCCATCAGTTCCAGAGTTTTATATGCAGGACTCTTTTTTGATTCACCATCCGGCAATCCCGTCAGACAGTCATTGAAATACCGCCGCGCATGTACCATACAGCGCTGCACTCTGATTCCCTGCTGGGGCAGCGAATCATATCCGGAATACGCATCGCAGATAACATACCCGTTGTATTCTTTCAGAAGATCCTTTGTCTCTTTTGTGCTCCTGGTGTCACTGAAAGAGTAAATATAGACTGGTGGCTCCCATAAGCTTGTAGTGTAGACAAACATATAGCACTTCGTCTTTTCGTCGTTGATCACCTGCAGAGGCGTTTCATCGATGTGTATGACATTTACTTCTGTATGAAGCAGCTTTTCAAACAGTTTGTCATACAAAGGCTCCAGCAGTTCCGTACTTCTAGCTGCCCAGTGACAGATATCAGCTTCCGAAATGATAAAGCCTTTCTGATTCAGATATTTGCTGTACCTGTAGAACGGAACACCCAATTCGTATTTCATGACAAGAATGTTCGCTGCCAGTGATGCAGTCAGCGGCGAATGCGGAAAAGGATCTGCACTGCAGTCTGCTTCATAAATGTGCTCTGAATCTCTGTATTTGTTTCTGAGGACCCGCTTCACTTTGAATGATCCCGGTATATATTCCAGCTTGTATGTTTCATCCTGACCGAACAGTTTTACATTCTCTTTCGATATACCATTGGCTTCAAAGTCATAATCTACGATCACATCATCTTCTTCGCCGCGGTATGCTTTCTTCAGCTGATCCAGAAATGTCTCTGATGGCGACCGCCGCTTCTTTTTCTCTCTGACAGTTTCAAATTCATTGATGATCCGATCTTCCTCTTTCAGTTTTTCTGTTTTAGGCAGGAAAGGCCGTATTTCTGCTGCGCGCTTTTCCTTTACCACTTCCTCGTATTTTGCGATCAATTGTTCCATGCGCATTCGCATATCTCTGAAAGAGACCTGCAGGTCTTCGATCTCTGATGTTTTTTCAGCTATGATCCTGTCCTTCTCGATCAGCTGTCCCTGTGCTTCAAGCACCAGCTTTATGAGTTCTTCCTTGCTCATGTTATTCAGATCGCTATTCATAATCTGATCACCCCGTTATCATAATTGAAATGTTGTTTGAGCAGTGAGATCTGTTTCCTGTTGAGATGTCCTGTATAGGCACAGCTGCCGATCTTCAGGACAGGAATATCCGTAAGCAGCCGTCTTTCCGGCTCGCTAAAGATACTTAGATCGAAAACATCTCTGAAAAGCACCAGCTTATCGACTCCCGGAATAAATGAGATCTTATCCGGCTCGATCAGTCCTTCTTCTGTGATCTTTCCGATATACCTCTGCTCAGATACAGGATAGCCTTTCTCTCTGGAATAGTGAGAAGTAACAGCGTAAAGATAATAATTATCTCTGATCTGCTTCACAGAAGTTCCTTTTGTATGGTGCTTTTCGACCCAGTCCGGATAAACCTTTTTCATATTATATATTATACACTATGTTCATTAATAAAAACCGCTTATTGTGATCTTTTCGGTCTTTTCAGCGGTTCTATCGTTTTCAATATCAAACTGAGCTGAGATGAGGTGATCCTGATGTTTTTCTCCGCTTTCGGGAAAATGAATCTATATCCGTCAAGCCGGTTCTGATACAGCCATATATTTCCTTTTTCTATTTCTATGATTTTTACCTGTCTGGCATTCCTTGAAAAGAAAATAAACAGACTGTTGAAATGATCTGCTTCAGGGAATGAAGTATAGATCAGGTTTGTCAGTGAAGCGATCCCCTTACGGAAGTCAATTACCTGGTTGTACAGATAGATCGTCTTATCAGGAAACACTACCATAACCGCAATATCTCCATGACTTCACGCAACTGGTCCGGCTGAAACTCCAGAACTGCATCTTTATACATGAGCCGTATTCCCTGGGTGCTGCGGGCTGGATCATATTCTGTCGGTATACTGATCGCGTTATGATCTTCACTGATCATAATGAATGATCCACAATCACTTTCTTCAGCAGTGACAGCAGGCTGGCTGTTTGTAAAATCCCGATACTGTTTCAACCATCTTTTGAATGTTGAAATCGGAATTTCATGACTGGCAGCGTATTTTCTCTGACTCGTTCCAAGTGTATTCGACAATCTTATGAATTCTTTTACATGAGCTTCTTTATCCGCTGGCATAAACTTCTTGTATATGGCTCTCATCATTATCACTTCCTGTAATAACGATATCGGTTTTCGAATCTACCATATAGTAGGGAAATCTTTAGTGCTTACATTGCGTCGTGTTTCTTGGACTCTTCTATTGTGATGTAGCGAAATGAATTGATGATGGATTCCCGATAATGCGACAGAAGCCGAGAG
>CADCRD010000023.1 GCA_902803725.1 uncultured Eubacteriales bacterium | reverse complement strand
GGCAAAGGCAAAAAGACAAGACTCAACATCAACGAAAGCAAAGCTTTCACTGTTGCGATCGCTGATAAGGCCAACATGCAGGCCGCAGATTTCTTTGGCATCGCTTCGGGCAACAACATAGATGATAAATTCGAGCGTACAGGTTACCATGCTGTCAAAAGCGATAAGGTCCACGCTCCGATCATTGAGGAGTTCCCGGTAACGATGGAATGTGAACTGGCTGAAATAGTTGAGTCAGAAACTATCAACGCTGTGGTCGGCACGATCGTCAACGTCAAAGCCGAAGAATCCGTTCTCACAGACGGCAAAGTCGATGTCACAAAACTGAACGCGCTGATGTTCGACCAGTTCCGTCACGGCTATTACGTCACAGGCGAAAAAGCCGGTCAGGCCTGGGATGCCGGCAATGTTCTCATGAAATAAGCGATCGTTTTTTCAAACCGAGCCATACAACAAACAAACACACCCCCTTTTGCCCGGGACCCTGAGAGTTTTGGCAAATGGGGGCTTTTTTTAGTGTTCACCCGTAAGATAAAACTCTTCTATGTTGCTGCCTCTTTTGCGATCTGCTTCCATTTTCTATAAAGGAGCGCCAGCAGAACGATGATCTGGATGACTTCCAACACTCCCATCGCTGTCCCAAATACCGGGATCTGTTTCGTTGCTCCGCTGAGCAAGATATAATCCCACAAAAAATGCATCAGGATCATAAGATAAATATTCTTCGTGTAATCATACATGAGAATATAGAACAGTCCGGCAACAAAAGTTGTGACAAGCTGCATCAGCACCTGCTGTGCCGGAAAGCCTGCAAAATAGTTGACTGCATGCAGCAGACTGAACAACAAAGCAGAGATCAGCAGAGGCTTTTTGAAGGACTGATATCGAAACAATCTGAGCAGACGGATATAAAGTATCCTTCTGAACATTGTTTCTTCCGCCACACCTACCAGCAGCGTTGCGGCAGCTGGAGCCGCAAACGCATATGTCATGCTGCCGTTTTTGACCATGTAATAAATAGCCATTGCTGACAGCGGCAAAAACATGATCAGGAACAAAGGCAAGCGGCCACGTTCCTTCCACGGAACGGCAAGCTTCTTTTTTTGTATCAGAAAGCAGAGTAATGTACCGGCCGCCAATGCAGCAAGAAACGGGAGCATTGAGCTCACATATCCAACACTGCCATACTCCATGTAAAAACGATGATGAACAATGTAATTTGACAGCCCCATCCCCAGGATATAAAGGAGAGGCCATAAAAGTGCGATACGGATTTCATTTTTCATTTGCATTTGTAAGGTATCCTTTCATAGACTGATTATTACTGCCGGTTAATGGCGAGATGAAATTATAATCTATGATTACACACGACTAACTAACAAACGTTCATGAAAGCATACCTATCCCCGCCCTGGTCAACACTTTTTTCCTATGTTGTTCCATCATACTGATACACTCGGACGAAAAGTATATTATTGTGCAGACTGCTTCTCAAACCATTCTCCCAAATCTTCATTAGAGATATAAAAGAAAATGATTACTCAATTTGAAAAGCTTTCAATAAAACCAACTGCTTCTTTGATACCACCGCTATTCTTAAAGCTTTCAGCTACTTTTTCAGCACATTGTTTGAAGCTCTTCTCTTCAATAACCCGCGTAACTGCATTCAGAACATCATCTTCTCCTGTTGATGAAAGCCTGAGTCCGGCTCCAAGTTCTTCTGCTCTTTTAGCCACCGCATCCTGCTCCGGCGTCTGAGGAAACAAGACAAGAGGAACTCCAAAATACAAACCCTCCGAAACCGAATTCATTCCACAGTGAGTAATAAAAGCATCTGCTGCTTCCAGCACCGCCATCTGATCTACGCTCTCATAAATCTCAATATTATCCGGTACAGCATCAAAATGATCCGTGTTTGTTCCCATCGATATGATGACCTGATAGTCCGTTTCACCAAAAGCACTGATGCAGTTACGATAAAACTCTCTATTCTGATTTACCGTACCCATAGAAATATAAACTGTCTTCTCTGCCTTCTTTTCAAAGGATTCTTTGATCGGACGTATCGACGGGCCGATGAAATGATATTTTTCAGAGAACGTATCAGAACACGGCTGAAAATATCTTGAAGTATACACCACCGTGTTTGTATCATTATCATTCTGTACAATATCTAAAATGCTCTTTACAGGATATCCTTTTCCCCGAAGCCGTTTGATCTGTTTATTCACCTTAGGCATAGAGAAAAGCATTTTCAGCGTTTCAAAGGCTCCATGCTTCATATATCTGGATGAATACCTGTTAAACGCAAATGTTGTCGTTGATGAAACAAAAGGAATGCCATTCTTCATCGCTGCCAGTTTGCCCCAATATGCAACAGAATCCGCCACAATAACATCAGGCGCAAGTTCGGCGATCTTTTCCGTAACCATATCATCCAATGCCAATGTCGATGAAACAAGAAGCTCGACTGCAAATGCCTGATCTTTTCCGACACGATCGGCATTTTCCTTATCTTCCATCTCAAAATCATATCCATCACAAGGAATGAAGACCGCACCGGCATTTTCTATTTTCTCTCTGAATATCTCAAAAGAAAAATAATAGATAATATGCCCTGACTCAGTCAGAGCCTTTACAAGACCAAGCGTCGGATTGGTATGACCATGAGCAGGGATGCAAAACCATGCTATTTTCATTGTTCTTCATCATCCTCCTTCTCCTCAAATGCTATACCAAACAACTCAGCAAAAGCACCTTTGGGCGGTATCGCAATTCCACGCTTTTCATCGCCCAGCAACAATAAAGTATCTCCAGGCTTTATCTCAAATAAATCGCGTGCCTGTTTAGGGATCACGATCTGACCCTTTTCACCCACAGTTGCAGTCCAGGCATATTTCCCTTTTGGTGCTTTCATGATATTGCCTCCTTAAGTATGATTTGTATAACTTATCATACTAAAGATATGCCTGTCTGTCAATTCCAAGCGGCAGATCATTTGTTGTGTCAAGGGGACGGTTCCTCTGACACACCAAAAAACGGACATCTCTTCCCGATGCACTGATTGTTCTGAGCTGAATGCGAGCAAACGACTTCTCTCTTTTCCATTTCGATCCCGAAATTATCTTTGACAAAATCGATCGCCGAAAGTATCGCCAGATATGAATCTCTCTTGCAGCACCTGGGACCGCCCACCTCACCTATCGCATTCAGAGACATAGCCGTCATCTTGTGCGACAGTCTGAATGGTTCCTCAGCCAGAGGGGTGGATCCTGAAATAATAGAGACGAACATTCCCGAGCTGATACCGGCACCGCATGCACCCCAAAAACCGCAGGCGCCTCCCGGGATGCTCTTTCCGCGATTCATCATCTCGATCAGAGATCTGTGCAGATCTATATCTCCACCTGCATTCTTATAAGCGACCAGAAGTGCTGATCCAACCATGACATG